>NZ_JAUSCH010000019.1 GCF_030651595.1 Candidatus Oleimmundimicrobium sp.
AAAAGAATTTGGGATTTCGCTCGAGGAAGATATAACCTTTTATCGAGCAAAAGGTTGTAATAAATGTAATAATACCGGTTACAAAGGAAGAATTGGCCTCTATGAGCTTATGTTGGTGAGTGAGAATATAGAGAAACTTGCAATTGAAAGAGCTAATACCGATGAAATAATGAAAGTTGCGATATCAGAAGGAATGACTACCTTACAAGAAGACGGTTTAGAGAAGGCAAAAAAAGGACTGACTTCTTTAGAAGAGATTGCAAGAATTGTAATATAACTAAATATTTTATTGACTTTAGTCGAATTATTATTAAGGGTTATTACAATACGAGGAGGAGATTGGTTTGGTAGATTTAATAAAATTGTTGCCAAAGATTTTAGAAAGCAATGCTTCTGATTTACATATTACCGCTGGAATGCCACCTATTATGAGGGTTAATGGCAAACTTACTCATATTGGTGAATATCCAAAATTGATGCCGACGGACACTAAGGAAATAATTTATAGTATTTTGACTCAAGACCAAAGAGAAAAACTTGAAAGAGATTGGGAACTGGATTTTTCTTATGGAATTTCAGGCAAAGGTCGGTTTAGGGTAAATGTTTATTATCAAAGGAATGCTTTGGGAGCTGCTTTTCGGGCCATCCCTGTAGAAATTAAGACCTTAGAAGAATTAGGCCTTCCTCCAAGTTTGGCAGACTTAGCTGCAAAGCCCAGGGGGTTTGTAATAGTTACCGGGCCTACGGGAAGCGGCAAAACAACCACTCTGGCAACTTTAATCGATATGATTAACGAAACTCGAGCAGAGCATATTATGACTGTTGAAGATCCGATTGAATTCTTGCATAAACATAAAAAATGCATGATAAATCAAAGAGAAGTGGGCTCTGACACAAAATCGTTTACCAATGCTCTTAAATATGTGCTTAGGCAAGACCCCGATATAATTTTAATCGGTGAGATGAGAGATTTAGAGACTATTCAAGCAGCTTTAACTGCAGCCGAGACGGGCCATTTAGTGTTTGCAACGTTGCACACTCAAGACGCGCCTCAAACTATCGATAGAATTATCGATGTATTTCCGCCTTATCAACAACAGCAGGTTCGCATTCAGTTAGCCGGAACTCTTCAAGGGATAGTGGCACAACAATTGTTGCCTAAAAAAGATGGTAACGGAAGAGTTGTCGGAATTGAAATTCTTATTCCTACCTCAGGTATTAGGAATATGATAAGAGAAGCAAAAACTCATCAAATTTATAGTGCTATGCAAACAGGGCAAAGATATGGAATGAGGACGATGGACCAATGCATTGCCGAGCTCTACAAAAAAGGTTTAATATCGTTAGATACGGCTCTTGCAAGGGCTGTTTTCCCCGAAGATTTAAATAAGTCCATGGGAAAAGGTTAAGGGAGGTTAAAGTTGGCTTCTACTTTTACTTATAAAGCTAGAGACAAACAAGGTAAATTGATAACAGGGGCGCTTGAAGGCGATAACCAAATGGCAGTTTCAGCGAAACTGAAGCAAATGGGCTATATAGTTATACATATTTCAGAGAAGGCGGAATCATCAAGTTTTAGTCAAATATTAAAACGATTTAAACAAGTTAAATCTACTGAAATTACTGTTTTCAGTCGTCAATTTGCAACCATGATTAACGCGGGACTCTCTCTTACCAAGTGTCTCGCAATCTTAACTGAGCAAACTGAAAATGAAGTTCTTTCTGAGGTAATTGATAAGGTTAGAAAAGATGTTGAGGGAGGGAATTCTCTTTCTGACGCGCTTGCTAAATACCCGAAAGTTTTTCATGGTATCTTTATTAACATGGTGAAAGCAGGCGAAGCTGGTGGTGTTTTAGATGACGTTCTCCTTCGAGTGGCCGATCATTATGAAAGAGAAGGTAATTTACATCGAAAAATTAAATCGGCGATGGCATATCCGATGGCCGTGTTCTCTTTTTCTGTTGTTCTCATGTTTGTAATGATTACTTTTGTTGTTCCGATTTTTAAAGGAATGTTTGACCAAATGGGAGCCCAATTACCCCTGCCTACGATGGTGCTTCTTTCAATAAGTAATTTTGTGCAGAATTTTTGGTATCTGGTTATTGTGGGAGCCATTGGAGTAATATACGCGATAAAGAAATTTATCAATACTGAGCGGGGGCGTTTTCTGTCTGATTCTCTAAAATTAAAACTCCCGGTTTTTGGGGAATTGACAAAGAAGATAGCAATTTCTAAATTTTCCAGAACCTTAGGGACATTATTGTCAAGTGGGGTTCCAATTTTAGGCGCTCTTGACATTGTCGCTGATACATCGGGAAATGCAATAATTGCCAGGGATATTAAGGAAGCAGGGGTTAGTATTAAAGAAGGGGAAACGATATCAAAACCACTTTCGAAGAGCAAGGTTTTTCCTCCAATGGTTGTGCAGATGATTGCCGTAGGAGAAGAAACCGGAGTTTTAGATGGAATGTTACAGAAAATTGCCGATTTTTATGATGAAGAAGTTAGTGCCACGGTTGATACTATGACGTCATTGATAGAGCCCTTTATGCTATTGGGCATAGGATTAATGATTGGCGGCATGTTAATTGCTTTATATATGCCGATGTTTCAAGTTGTGTTGCTTATGGGAGAATGATGAGTTTTAAAAATTTATTAATGTTTTTTACGAATTTGCCGATATATTAACTTGAAAGCAAGTAAGATAAGGGCAAATCCATCGTAAGGTGGGGTCGCAAAACTACCGGCTCTTCAGAGTAGAGACAGTTAGGTTACATAAAATTTTGCTAAAGATGTTTTTGTCTTCCGAAAGGGGGAATGGCGTTTGAAGCAAAAAATTAATATTTTCTTAGTGAAGGGGGTGAATTCTGTGAGAAAATTTAAAGGAGAAAAAGGTTTTACGTTAGTCGAGTTGATGGTGGTTATTCTCATTATCGGAATCTTGGTGGGTATAGCTATTCCGGTGTATAACCAGGCACAACTCAAAGCTAAAACAAATGCCTGTAAGGCAAATTTAAGGACGTTGGATGGAGCCATTCAAACTTATAACGCGACTGAGGGCGCTTATCCAACCGGAGATTATGCCGCACTTGTTGGTGTCTTGGTTCCTAAATACATAAAGACTGAGCCAAAATGTCCTGAATCTACCGGTACTTATACGTATGATACTAGTGGTACTAATCATGACGTAAGATGCAGTATAGCAGATCATAATTATTAAAAAATAGCTTGGAAAGTGGCCCGAAAGGGCCACTTTTTTTGTGAGCTGTTTTGCTTTAAAATAAGAGTTGAGTTGAAGTTCAACTTATAGTTTCGA
>NZ_JAUSCH010000020.1 GCF_030651595.1 Candidatus Oleimmundimicrobium sp.
CAAACACTTGCGACGCGCAGACCTGGCCGCTGTGTTACAGGTCTGTGTTACATCCTTGTGGTGCATCCAGTCCTGCCGGATGCGGCGGTCCAGCCAATCAACATTAGACGCCTTTCCCTTGGCAGAGACGATTCGTCGACCGCCCAGCACCCAACGCGAAAATATTGCACATTCTGCACCTGATGACTTCTTCACGCCGAATGAAGGTGTTCAGCTAATGACATGCCTCTCCGGTCCCACCGGTCCACGGTCCCAGCAATGATGGTCGCGATCATTTCCCGAAGATCGCCCTCAGAGCCGCACGCGACCGAGCCGTCAGACGCGGGTCGGTATTGTCGGATGCATCGCGCATCTCCATCAGCCAGCCACGTTCGTTCTGCGTGACGGGCGTGCCGAAGATTTCGGTGATCGCCTTCGCCGCCGTCGCGCCCACCGCCTGATCGAGCGCCAGACGCATGAGCATCGCTGCATCCACCTCCAGCGCCTTCGCCAGCGAGGGGACGCGGTCAAGCGGCACCTTGTTGCGCCCGTTCTTGAGGAAGGTCATCATGTTCGCGTTCGGGAAACCCGCCTCGGAGGCGATTTCAGCCTGGGTCTTGCGGTGCGACAGGTCGCGGATGCGGTCAGCGATCAGCTTCGCGGTCGAGGTATTCTGGTAAGGATTCATGGTGGTCTCTCTGCTGTGGTTGGTCACAGCACTTACCTACCGTGTCGCATGAGCGCAGTCGGGTGGGACTTGCACGCAGGTGGTCGGGATCTGCAATGAGACCGAAGTCCTAGAAAATCAGAGCTTGGTGAATGGGGGTGCAGCCGGTGCCAGCCAGCCGGGGGCGCCTGAACCTTCCGGGGTTGGCAGGGGTATGTTAGGTGATTGCCCAATCGATCCATTTCCGCTGTTCGAGCGCACTGACGTGCGTCGTAGGCTGCCTTTCTGTGTCACAACGAAACCCTGTTCGGTGTGAGTCATTCATCACGCGCAGTTGATTTCGATCAATGCCAACAAGAATGTGATTGTTTATCGAACAAGGATGCTCAGAGAGGTGGTTCGGTTGATCTGCACAGTTGCCGGGCGTTTTCTAAGTGGATTTCCGCCTCGGTTACGCCGCTACCGCC
>NZ_JAUSCH010000021.1 GCF_030651595.1 Candidatus Oleimmundimicrobium sp.
GTTTTTCTTTCTCATGCTCATCTTGACCATTCTGGATACATTTCCTTCTTAAAACCGGATATTCCCATTTTTTGCAGTCCCATGACTGCTTTTTTGGCCAAAGCTATCCAGGATAGCGGGAAGACGGATTTTGAAAGTGAAGTCTCCTATCTTATTCCGAGAAAATGTGAGGATAGTTGCATAAAATCAACAAATTACAGACAAGAGTTATCGAAGCAAAGGCCGTTTAAACTACTTTATGGGGACGAGCTCTCTCTCAAGGCAAGAACTTTTTGGGAAACAACCCCGGGAAGTAGAGAGCTCGATTATATACCTCTTGAGTTTAAAAATTGCATTAAGAATCTAAATGTGCGGGGATTTCCGGTTGACCACTCGCTTTGGGGGGCTACCGCTATTGCGGTTGAAACTTCTGCCGGTTGGATAGTTTATACCGGGGATTTGCGGCTACACGGAACAAGGGGTCATACTACCCGCGAATTTATGGAAAAGATGGCTGAGCTTAAACCGCTTGTCCTCATCTGCGAAGGGACAAATGCCGTGCCTACCGGCAGGCAGGCCGGTGAAGATGTTATGACTTCCGAGGAAGAAATCTATAAAAATAGCTTAGAGGCAGTAAAAAGGACGAAAAATTTGGTGATTGCAGACTTCGGTCCGCGCAATATTGAGCGTCTTTTAACTTTTCGAAAGGTGGCAGAAGAAACAGAGAGGAAGCTTGTTTTGCTCGCCAAAGATGTTTATTTGTTGGAATCAATGCGGCTTATTGACCCTAGCATTAAAGGTTTTTCTACCGATACTGTTTGTTGTTTATATGACAAAATTAAAGGAAGTATCAACAAGTGGGAGCGGGGGATACTTGAAAAATTTTCAGACAAATTAGTTGGTCCCAAGGATATCAGGCAAAATCAAGATGATTATATTATGTGCATGAGTTTTTGGGATATAAACGAGCTTCCGGACCTTATGCCAAAAGAAGGAAGTATCTATATCTATTCAACCTGCGAGGCTTTTAATGAGGAGATGGCCATAAGCTTTGATAGACTAAGAAATTGGTTAGATTATTTCAACTTAACTCTGGTTGGAGATCCGGAAAAAAATGAGAAGGGATTTCATGCCTCCGGCCATATCATCGGGCCCCAACTGCTTGAACTTATCAGAACAATAAACCCCAGATATTTAATTCCCGTTCACACCGAAAAACCTGAGTTTTTTCAGAAAAATCTAAAAGGTGAAATGGAGGTAATTCTTCCTTCTTATGGTAAGCCCATTTTGGTTGGTTGACCTTGCTAAGATTGAATAATGATATAAAAGCCCGATTATTTGTGGATAAGTTAGATTGGGAGGTTGCCTGGTTGTTCGGCTAACGTCTTACGGCTGGGTGTAAATTAATATTTTGTGGAGAACAACCCTTATTTTAATATAAAACGGAGGGGCAACAAGGGAATAGGCAGAATAATTTTTTAACGTTAAAAGGGATAAAAAAATTTGGATATTAAGGACAAAAAAGGCTCACTGGTCAAGGTAACCGTTAGTCTTGGGGTTGCACAACTTGACGAGTTTGAGAAGGTATTGAGCAGTTGGTGAAAAGGGCTGATGATGCTCTCTATAAGGCGAAAGCCGAAGGCCGGAGTAGGGTTTGCAAAGCAGAAAATTAATAAAGAATAAGTTTAAAGCTACGTTCTTACAAAAAATAAAAAGCCCCCCGAAACGGGGGGCTTTAATTTGCCAGATACTTAATATATAAATTTATATAAATTTGTGCCTGGTCTTACGACAAACTTAGTTAAGCTTTAACTACGTTTGCAGCTTGAGGTTTCCCGTTGTTTCCCTCTACGATATCGAATTCTACTTTGTCTCCTTCGTAAAGAACTTTGAAACCATCAGCTTGGATAGCAGAAAAGTGTACAAAAATATCATCTCCGCCATCGTGTTCAATGAAGCCGTAACCTTTTTTCTCATTGAACCATTTTATTGTGCCTTCAACCATTACTTAAACCTCCTAAAATTAAACATTACTGACATAGGTTAAATGCAATGATTCAAAAAGTCAATAAAAAAATCAATATTAATTTTAAATTAACTGCTTATTGAGCAATAGCAATCTTCTTTGTGACCTCATTAACAATATTATAATAGAGTTACTTGCCTTTTTATTTTCTTAGTTTTTTCCTCGTTTGTGAAGTCAATATTTTAAGAGCATCGGTTCGTAAAACAAATGCGTCTATCATACATTGCCGCTTTAACTTATGAATTGTCCGGGAGGCAGCTGTTTGTTCTAAATCCTTATCCAATACGAGAGGGTCAAATGAACTCTAAAAACATAAAAAAATGATTCTATGATTGCAACTTTATCTATCTATCATTAATTTACCATCACAATTTTACCTAAAGAATCTCTTTGTAATCGTCGATAAATAAACAAGAGAAATATTTAGGTGATAAACGTGAAGAAATATCGTCTTTTGAAAGCTTGGTGCCATATTATTTTGGTGCCATTGATACTGTATCTTCTTTTATCCTGGGCATTCTCTCTTACCCTTGAAAGCCCCGATTTTTTAATAGCCAAGATGCGCGAGCACCAAATAGCTGAAGAAATCACTCCGCTTTTACCGGGAATTTTGGGCAAAAATGACCCCGCAATAAGCAAAATGAGCTTCGACGTTGACTGGGTTAGGGCCAGTCTCGATTCTTTAACGAGAGAGGTAGTTGATTATGCGGCGGGGAAAAGAAGCGAAATCTCACTATCTATTGATGTTGCGCCAATATATAAACAGCTTATTCCTGAAGAGAAGAACGGAAACGCTTCGCTCTCCAATCTTTCTGAGCTTTCAGTGAAAACAAAGGATGGCAAAGCAAGTCTATATATGAGGTATAAGAACTCACTTTTAATCGAGTTCTTGGATAAACTCAACAGGATTTCTCGTATTAGCAAATTGATCAATGTGGGTATTATTTTCCTGGTGCTGATTTCAATCGGCCTATCTTTTTATCGTTTAAGGTCAAAGTTTTTTAAAATACTTGGTCCACCCTTAGCTGCTCAGAGTCTTTCTCTCATCATTATTCTTACTGGTTTTAACTGGTATTATCAGTCTTACTATGCAGACAACATTACCTCGAGAATCACTCAAGACTGGCAAATGGTTCTCTATCAGTTTAGTTTGGATATTGTTACGACATCCCTCTTTTACCTTGGCATGTTCTTGGCTATAGGAGTTATCTTCGGTCTTACTTTTACTTTTTTGAACAAAAGAGCTCAAAAAAGTCGAAAAAGAGCTTTGTGATGAAGTGCCACAAATTTCTTCTTGGTTTTATCTATAGATAGTCTCAAATGCTATTTTTATGCTTTATGTTTCATTGACATCTTTCTTGTTTTCGAGTAGTATTCCTACTGCAAAAGAGGGACATGGTCTTTGAAAAGTTTGCTTGCTTTAGTGCTTATCGAGCAGGACAAACATATATAATATATATAGATTATTGATGGAAGTTGGTTTGAGGCCCTTCATTAGTTTTTCCAGGACCCCGGCAACGTGTTTATTAGTAAAGGGGGAGTACCCGAGTGGCCAAAGGGGGCAGACTGTAAATCTGCTGGCGATGCCTACGGAGGTTCGAATCCTCCCTCCCCCACCAGCTTAGTTTCTAAGCAACATGGGAACATGGTGTCATAGAAAAATTTGTCTATATAACCAGACTACCATGAAGCTATGTTTCTAAAACTGCCCACATAGCTCAGGGGCAGAGCACTTCCTTGGTAAGGAAGAGGTCACCGGTTCAACCCCGGTTGTGGGCTCCACTGAAGCGGTTAATGGTTAATGGTTGATAGTTGATAGTTGATAGAAAAAGACCATAAACCATACACTATAAACTGATTTTGGCGGTGTAGCTCAGTGGTTTAGAGCACACGGTTCATACCCGTGGGGTCAGTGGTTCAAATCCACTCACCGCTACCAAATTAAAGATTAATTAATATTAAGTTGAAACGTTTTTAAGCATTTAAGGAGGAAATAATGGCTAAAGAAAAATTTCAAAGAACTAAACCACACATGAATATCGGAACCATTGGTCATGTGGACCATGGCAAGACGACGCTTACCGCGGCGATTACCAAATGTCTTCACAGCA
>NZ_JAUSCH010000022.1 GCF_030651595.1 Candidatus Oleimmundimicrobium sp.
AAAATCAATACCGCATTTTCCTTTTTTTATATTTTCCCAAAAAGTTTTAACATTATTACCTATCGGAGTAATTGCTCCCATTCCGGTTATAACAACTCTATTTTTCAAATTCTTTACCCTCCTTGCATTACTATTCTGCTATTAATATTAATTGACTATGAACATTGCATTCGCGAGCTACATTGTCCAGTTTAATAATGCGGATCCCCAGGTTAATCCACCGCCAAAAGCAACCATTATAATTCGATCCCCTGGGCAAAATGTTTTTTCCTTATGAGCTTCATTTAGAGCAAGCGGGATACTGGCAGAAGAAGTATTTCCAAAATGGTCTAAATTAATAATGAATTTTTCTCGTTCAATCTTTAGTTTCCGGGCTACATAATCAATAATGCGAATATTAGCTTGATGGGGAATAATATAATCAATATCATCCATAGAAAGATTAGACTTATTTAGGACCTGGGAAATGCTTTTTATCATTATTCTGGTGGCAAATTGAAATATTTCTTTTCCATTCATAGATATAGTACTGGATCCTCCATTATTATTTTGAATATCCAAAAAAGGATTTTTTAAGGGAACTGCCGGAAGGGTAAGAAGTCCCTTCAAATCTCCCTGAGAACCAGTATAAGTACAAATAATACCCTCTTGGCTGGAACTCTTTAAAATTACTGCCCCGGCGCCATCTCCAAAAAGTACGCAAGTATTCCGATCAGACCAATCAGTGACCTTTGATAAAACTTCTGCTCCTATTACCAGAATTGTCTTGCTCTGTTTAGATTTAATAAATTGATCGGCTATCTGTAATCCATAGACAAAACCAGTACAGCCCGCTGTTACATCAAAGCTGGGGATATCATCTAACCCTAATTCTGCCTGAACGAGATTAGCAGTTGAAGGCATAAAAAAATCGGGGGTTATTGTAGCTAATATAATCATATCAATCTCTTCTTTTTCTATACCAGCATTTTCAATTGCTTCTTTTGCCGCTTTTGCGGCTATCTGATAGGTTTTTTCTCCGGAGGAGATTCTTCGTTCTTTTATACCTGTTCGAGAGGTAATCCACTCATCATTAGTCTCTACCATTTTTAAAAGCTCATCATTTTTTACAATTCTTGCGGGGACATAAACACCTGTGCTAATTATTTTTGAATAAACCATGTTACCTTCCTTAAATAATTCTTTATTTATAAAAAATAAAGTTTCTCATACCATAATAAATAGCTGATTTTATTTACTAACTGCTATTATGACCTATTATTAAAGGTAAGCATACACAATAATTCATTTTTTGTCAATGTTTTAGAAAGATTTTTGGGGTAAATATATAATAATTTGGATATAATGAAGGTTGTTCAGTTAAGAATGGGGGGGATAAAAAGTAGCCCTCTTTTTCCTTTTCAGCTACTATCGGGGCAATTAAAGATTCAAAGATTATGTTTATAAAGAAAGAGGGTCTAATCAACTGCTTAACTAATTGCCATAAGTTTATGGAAAATTTTTTAGAATTACTTTCTGATAAATTACTAATCTTAAATAAAAAGGTCAAGATGCTCTCCCTGGAAAGTATCAGACAAAAGATTGGAAATTTTCTAATGGAAGAATATACGAAACAAGGAAGTAATATTATAAAAGTATCCCTCTCCAGAAAAGAGATGGCCGAACATATGGGAATTCAGCGGCCTTCCTTGTCAAGAGAGCTAATTAAAATGAGGAAGGAGGGAATTATCGAATTCGATAAAAAAGTCATCATAATCAAGGATATGGGGGTTTTAAGTAAGTTTTAGCCATTTAAGTGTATGTCTGGGGTCAGGCTTCACAACTTCACATTTTTATCAATTTCTACACTCGATTTGACGATGAAATCATTTTCGGTATATCTTCTGCTTAATACATTGGTTACCGTTGAACTTCCGATTTCAAGCAAATCGGCTATCTCTTTGTTTGGTACATCTGTATACTTCTTAAGATTTTTAATATAGAGTTTTCTGATATCTGATATTCTTTTAGATTTTGTGTTCCCTTTTATTTTACCCATCTTTATTTCAGTGACTTCTTCGATGATTTTGATTAATGCATTCTTTGGCATTTTATGTCTTTCTATATTTTTAGCCACTTCTATTATTTCTTCTTCTTTGATCACTGATTTAACCTCTTTTGTTTCCATCTCATCCATAAAAATCAGGTATCTCTTGATGGCTTTGTTCTTATGGTGGGCAAATAAGCTTAGCGGAAAATTTATATCTGTAAGTCCCGGATTTCCTAAATACTCCTGGTGGCTGCTCCATTGGTAGTTGATACCACCGGCTAATTTTGAGCGGACCGGGTTCTGATGAATATATCGGATTAATGAAAGTAAATAGACATCTTTATCACATAAATAGGATTTATATCTTTGTTCAAATACATGACCAGTAGTTTTATTTTTCCGATTGTAATGCTGGGTAAAGACTTGTTGTATGCCTTGCATGATCTTTGATAAAGGAATATCGTCAACCTCTATTAACAGATGAGCGTGGTTATCCATGATGCAATAGGCATACAATTTAAAACGATATCTTTTCTTATATTTTGATGCTATTTTTTTATACTCTTCTTTATTTTCCCTGCTCTTAAATATATATGCGCGGTTATTGCCACGAACGATGACGTGGTAAAGTGCGCCCTGGTAATGGATTCTTGGTTTTCTGGCCATGCTTGTCACCCATCTTCATTCATTTTTTTTTCAGTATATCACTATTTTGTGAACTTGTGAAGCCTGAC
>NZ_JAUSCH010000023.1 GCF_030651595.1 Candidatus Oleimmundimicrobium sp.
GGTTCTCATAGACGAAGATGGAATTGTCTTGAGAGTAAACCAGGCCTTTCTTAACCTGTTTGGGTATCGGCATAGCGAAGCGTTCCTAAGGAAACTCGATGACCTTGTGTCTACAAGCGACAAAATAAAGAAACTCGCAGCCAGAATCAACGTCACGACACTTGCAGGAATGACACCGCTGACTCGCACCACCATCCGGGAAAGAAAAGACGGAACTCGTATAGACGTTTTGTTTACCATAATTCCCTTCAAGGCAGATGGGAAAGATTTTGCCTATTGTATCTACCACGACATCACCGAAAGGGTACAGTCGCGAAAGAATCTGCGCCTAATAAAAAAACAACTTGAAATGACGCTTGATAGAACGCTCAAGGCTTTTTCCAAGGTGATTGAAGAGCGTGACCCCTACACGGCCGAACACCAGCGCAGAGTGGCTTACATCGCCTCCATGCTGGCCTCGGAAATGAACCTGAGCCAAGAGATGACAAAAACCCTTTATATGGCGGCGCTCCTTCATGACATGGGCAAAATCGCCATCCCGGCTCAAATTCTTTCAAAACCGGGAACACTCTCTGAAGAGGAGAAAAATATCGTCAAAAAACATTCGGAAAAAGGCTTCGAAATAGTGCGAACCATGGAATTTCAGGGTTCTGTGGCAGAATGCGTATTACAGCACCACGAACGCCTCGACGGAAGCGGCTACCCTCACGGCCTGCGCGGCAACGAGATATTGTTCCCCGCCCAGATACTCGCTGTTACCGATGTCTTCGAGGCCATGATTTCGCACAGATCCTACCGCCCCTCCATGGGAAGCGAAGCGGCGTTGGAGGAGTTAAAAAGCGGGCGAGATGTCAAATACAACTCTCAGGCCGTCGATGCACTGGAACAACTTGTGCTTTCAGGCGAGTTGGATAAAGCCATAGACGGCAGTAATTCTGACTTTTCCTGAGCCAGCCCGCCAAACCCGTATATCATGCGCAACAGAATGTCAATTCGGCAAATTTCTCCCATGGCTACCCTCGTTGAACTATGTGCAGTTAATCAAAATTTCTCTAAACTAGTATAACAAGCCCCTTAGATGTATTATATCAGCGCATTCTTGTCTCTTGCCTCGGCAATAAAGGCATTTCACAAGATTCGCATTCTTTCCGTCAAGATTCTGGCGAGAAAGGAGTTTGATATGGTTGCTGCCACTCATTTCGCTGAACTGACGGTTCCAAACGTATTTCATGAGGCTCTTTTTTCAGCTTCTCCCCTGGCAACGGTCCTCGTCGAAAAGCAAGGATGCGTTTTATGGGCAAACCCAGCCTTCCTTGACCTGTTCGGATATCAACACCATGAGGTACTTCAGAAGAAGATCGCCGAACTTGTGGGCAAGAGCCCAAAAGTCAAACAGCTTGTGGCAAACATTTTCGTAACGACGTTTGCAGAGGGAAAATCTCTGACTTACACCACCTTTCGGGAAAGAAAAGACGGAACCCTAATGAATGTCCAGTTGACGGCAATCCCTTTCAAAGCCCACGGCAAGCACTATGCCTACGGCATCTACCATAACATCACCGAAAGAGAACAGCCCAATAGAACCCTGCTCCGAACCACGAGAGAGCTTGAAAGAACGGTTGAGACAGCGATCCAAGCGCTCTCCAAGGTAATTGAAGAACACGACCCCTACACAGCCAGACACCAGCGCGAGGTGGCCCGCTTCGCCGCGATGATAGCCACGGAAATGCATCTTAGCCAGGAGACGATAAAAACCCTTTATGTGACAGCGTTGCTTCACAACATAGGCAAGATCTCCGTTCCAGCCGAAGTCCTCAACAAACCTGGCACGCTCAATGAGGCAGAGAGAGCGATCATCAACAATCACCCTCAAAAAGGATATGAGATAGTCAGAACTATAGAATTTTCTGGCCCTGTGGCCGAATGTGTGCTGCAGCACCACGAGCTCCTCGACGGAAGCGGCTACCCTCAGGGCTTGCGCGACGGCGAAATACTGCCCATCGCTCAGCTCATCACCGTAGCCGATGTCTTCAGCGCCATGATTTCGGACAGGCCCTATCGTCCCTCCAGGGGGATCGAGGCGGCTTTGGAGGAGTTAAAAAACGG
>NZ_JAUSCH010000024.1 GCF_030651595.1 Candidatus Oleimmundimicrobium sp.
TGTTATAATATCCTTCGTTTAAATTTAATAAGTTGCTTACTATAAGTAAAGCATCTTCTGGTTCGTTGAAAAACAGCGAGCCCGCATTAGACCGAAGGAGGTGAAATGTTTGAGAAACTACGAATTAATGGTTATAGTTGACTCCACTCTTGATGCAGAAACTTCTGAGAAAGTCATTACCAAAATCAATAAACTTATCGAAAAAAATGGTGGGAAAGTTAGTAAGTCTGAAAAATGGGGCAGAAAGAAGTTGGCTTATCCCATTAAGAAATACAATGAAGGGGACTATCATCTTGTAACTTTTGAAGGTGAGAGTGAAACGGTAAGTGAACTTGAAAGGGTTTTAAGAATAACAGACCAAATTTTACGAATTATGATTGTAAAAAAACCGGCTTATGTTGAGAGAAAAAAGAAGTTGCCGAGTAAAAAAAAGAGTAATTAAAGTAAAGATAAAATTTTATTGAATTAGGAGTGAGGGAATTGGCTAGTCTTAATCGAGTTATTTTAATTGGAAATTTAACAAGAGACCCTGAGCTTAGGTCTACTCCAAGCGGGGCAAGTGTAACTAACTTCGGCATCGCGGTAAACAGGCACTGGACCAATAAACAAGGGGAGCGTGTTGAAAGCGTGGACTTTTTTAATATTGTTTGCTGGGGGAAACTTGCTGAGCTTGTATCTCAAAACATTACAAAAGGGACTCCTGTGGCTATCGACGGAAGGCTTCAATATAGGGCGTGGGAGACGAGTGAAGGCCAAAAGAGGTCAACAGTAGAAGTTATAGCCGAAAATGTGCAGTTTCTTGGGAGAGCATCTTCCCAAGCCAAAGACAAAGATTTTGAACCAGATTTTACATCCGATGCCGGTACTGAAAATGCCGATGTCAGTTTAGATGAAGATATTCCATTTTAATTAGAGGTGATTTTGTTGGCTCGTTATGCTGTTAAGAAAAACAAAGATGATAAGAAAGAAAAAAGCAATTATTTTTTTAGAAAACATCCAAAAAAAGTGTGCTTTTTTTGTAAAGAGAAGATTGATTATATTGACTACAAGGACTTAAATTTGCTACGCAGGTTCATGAATGATAAGAGTAAAATAAAGCCAAAGAGAGTGACGGGTACCTGTGTTCAACATCAAAGCAAACTTGCAACTGCTATTAAAAGAGCCAGAGAGATGGCTTTAATAAAGTACTCTGTCAAGTAAAGAGTTAAGTATCTTTTTTTAACAGGGGGCTTTTAGCGTGGATGAAAATAGAGTAAATACTCGAGCGCTAGTAGAGGCAGGGAAACTTTCTGCTTTAACGCTAGTTTTTGCTTTTTTATCGCTTGTTTTACCGGTATTTTCCTTTGTTACTATTCCTCTTTGCGCAGTCCCAACAGTTATTGTGTCAGTACGTTATGGTTTTAAATATGGTTTTTTAACTGCGATTACTGCAAGTTTTCTTGTTGCCGTATTTATGGAACCATCTTCTGCTGTTCCCCTTTTTTTAATCATATTATTTTTGGGGTTGAGCCAAGGGATTTCCATCCGGAGAAATTATTCGGTTTGGGGAGTCATATTGGCCGGGTTGGTCGGAGTTGTGGTGACAATTGCTTTAATGGCGCTTATCACTTATTTTCTTAGTGGAGTAAATTTATTTTACGAACAGATAAAACTTTTTAAAGAATCGATTGTAATGCAGGAGCAACTTGGTTTAAGGTATGGGTTGGGCAAAGAAGAGATTGTAAGACAGCAGCACTTATTAAACCAAATGGCTGAAAATTTTTCCAAAGTTATTCCCGCGATTATAGTCATAGTTTCTGGATGGATTTCTGCTTTTTGCTGTTTTATCACATATCAAATTTTAAAGCGTCTTAAATTAAAGTTACCAAAAATTATTAGTTTTAAGATGCTCCAAGTGCCATGGTTTTTTTCATGGGGGTATCTCCTTGGGTTGGCTGCTCTTTTCTTTTATAAGTGGTTTGGGAATTATTCGGGGACTGTTTCAATAATAGGTATGAATCTTCTTCTTATTTTTGGAGTTATATTTTTAATTCAGGGGTCGGCGATAATTTTCTACTTTTTTGAAAAATATAAACTTTCTCTTCCGGTTAAGATACTATTCTTCTTCCTGGCACTTTTTATCCAAATTATGTTCCAGGGTTTGACTTGGTTGGGGCTTTTTGACACATGGTTTAATTATAGAAAAGTGCCGCAAGAAGCTTATTAAGTAAGAAGTTTTTTGTGCCGATAATAAAAGATATTGACGATAGATTTGTAATATTGGTAATGTTAAAAAAATGGGGGGATGAGTTATGATAGATACTCCGGCAAAAAGGTATCATAATGTAAGTCAGCTTTTTCTTATTTTGGGCACTATTATTGCGATGTTAACCTCTTTCATTCTTTTTTACAGAGGAACGACAATTGAAGCTTATGCTCAAATGCTATTTATCCCGATAATTGCGGGGGCAGTCTATTATGGGAAAAAGGGTGGGTTCATTGCCGCAATTGGCGCAGGCGTTGTGTACATTCTTTTGCTTTTATTTTTAGTTGAATCGCAGCTGGCTCAAGTTGTTACTTTGACAATTACTTTGAGAATTATCTTCTTCTGCTTTATGGGAATAGTAGGAGGCCTTCTTTTCGAAAAATTTAAAGAACAAGTTATGGATTTAGAAGAGAAAGTTCTTGTTAATGAGGAGTCAGGTCTCTACACGGCACGTTATTTTATAACGGTAATCCAACAAGAAATAGATCGTGCCACGCGTTACAAGAGTACATTTTCTATAATAACCTTCAAATTTAATTTGTTAAAGATAGGGATATCAAAAAGGGCTGAAAAAAAATTGATAAAAGATTTAGGGGAGATGTTCAAGCAACAGACCAGGATTGTAGATGAGATAGCATACTTAAGCCGTGGTGATTTTGGAGTAGTTTTGCCGGAGATAGATAAGAAAGGCGCTAAGATTTTTTTGGATCGTATCAAGGAAAAATTTATTGAGATTGTTAAGAAAAAGAAGAAGGATTTTTCTGAGAGTGATTTGAATATCAAGATGTTTACTTATCAGGATAATTTGTCGGAGATAGAAAAACTGATTTCTCAATATGCTGAGAAAATAGGAGTATCACATATTAAGAGACCTAAAGAGCTATAATAAGGGGGATTATGAAAGTAATTTTAATTAAGGACGTTCCGTCTTTAGGCAAAGAAGGAGATATTGTAAATGTAAGTCCGGGCTACGCGCGAAATTTTTTATTTCCTAAAGGGGTTGCCCTCGATGCGACACCGGCAAACCTAAAAGGGTTTGAGAAAAAAAGAAATACGCTGGTGAAGAAAGAGTCTGAAACGAAAGATGAAGCTGAGTCATTAGCAAATAAGTTAAGCAAAAAAACGATAAAAATGCCGGTCAAAACCGGTGAAAAAGGCAAGTTATATGGCTCAATAACAAGTAAGGATATAGCTCAAGCTATTAAAAAAGAGCTTGATCTTTCTCTTGATAAGAGAAAGATAGATTTAAAGGAAAATATTAAATCTTTGGGAAAATATTCTGTTAATATAAAATTACATTCACAAGTTGAAGCGAAAATGAACATTGAAGTAGTAAGCTTGTAAGGAGTTTTATAAATATGGCCAATTTGCCTAATGCCAAAAAGGTTGTAGACGTGAATTTTTTAGAGAAAATTCCTCCTCATAACATTGAGGCCGAACAATCACTTTTAGGTTCTATGTTAATCTCGCAAGGGATAATCCCCGATATAGTGGAGAAAGTGAAACCTACAGATTTTTATCGGGGCCCCCATCAGCAAATTTATGAAGCTATTTTAAACCTTTACACTAAGGGCGAACCAGCAGATCCAATAACGGTTGCGAATGAGTTAAAGGTTAAGGGGCTGTTAGATCAAGTAGGAGGAAAATCATATATTCATACTTTGATTAATATGGTTCCTACTGCCGCAAATGCAAAGTATTACGCAGAAATAGTTGAGAAGAATGCGGTTTTGCGCTCCCTCATTAGCGCGGCTACTGAAATTGTGGGGATGAGTTATGGCAGTCCTGAAGATATTGGATTATTAATAGATCAAGCCGAAAGCCTAATTTTTTCCGTTTCGAAGAAAAGAATATCTGAAAAATTTATTCACATTAAAGATTTGCTCACGGAGAGTTTTGAACAAATTGAAAAACTTTATGAAAAAGGTGCCAATGTTACCGGTTTGCCCACTGGCTTTATAGATCTTGACGAGAAGACTTCCGGTTTACATCCTTCAGATTTAATTGTTGTGGCAGCGCGCCCCAGCATGGGAAAGACTTCGTTAGTTCTATCAATAGCCCAACATGTTGCTGTGAACGAAAAGATTCCCGTTGCTATATTTAGTTTGGAAATGTCTCGTCAACAGTTGGCCCAACGATTGATGTGTGCTGAAGCGCGAGTTGATGCTCAACATCTAAGAACGGGAAACTTAAAGACGGAAGATTGGCGCGAGCTATCGAATGCTGTAGGAAGATTGGCTGATGCTCCCATCTTTATAGACGATTCCCCAAACATAACCATGATGGAGGTTCGCGCTAAAGCTCGTCGGCTTATGGCTAAACATAAACTTGGGCTCATAATTGTAGATTACCTGCAATTAATGCAAGGGAGAGGCAGAATTGAGAATCGTCAACAGGAGATTTCTGAGATATCTCGAGCTCTTAAGATATTAGGAAGAGAGCTGGAAGTTCCTGTTATTGCGGTATCGCAGCTCTCACGTGCGGTTGAACAAAGAACAGACAAGCGCCCTCTTTTGAGCGATTTAAGAGAGTCGGGAGCCATTGAACAGGATGCCGACATTGTTGTGTTTATTTATAGGGATGATTATTACAATAAAGAATCTGATGATAAAGGTATTGCCGAGATCATAATAGGCAAACATCGGAATGGACCCACCGGCACAATACGACTGGCCTTTTTGGAACACTACACAAAGTTTGCCAATTTAGCTAAGAATGTTTAAATTTTGGTTGTCAAGCTTTGTAATATCTTGTGTGTAGAACTTGCTTTGCTAATGGGCAAATAAGAAAAGGTGAATATGGTGGCGATTTAGGATGTGCTCAGATGGGAAGTTGGTTTTCCATTTGAGTCATTTTTTTGTCGTTATCTTAGGGGGATAGATGACAAAATACGATGTGATAATCATCGGGGCTGGACCAGCTGGTATATTCGCTGCTTTGGAATTGGTGAAGAGAAACAACTTAAAAGTACTTATTTTAGAAAAAGGCAAAAATATTGATGAGCGCGTGAAGCTACTCCAAAGCAAGAAAGGGGATTATCGGAATGCTGTTAATTCAGGCTGGGGCGGAGCAGGCGCTTTTAGTGACGGCAAACTAACTCTCTCTACGGAAGTTGGCGGATGGTTGGGAGAATATATATCGAGGGATGGTCTGCAAGACTTAATTGATTATGTTGATAATATTTATAGAGAATTCGGTGCCGATTCAAAAGTGCATGGTTTAGATAAGGAAAAAATTGATGAAATACATCGCAAAGCTGAACTTGCGGGGCTTGTTCTTATCCCCGCAAAGATAAGGCATATGGGGACAGAAAGAGTTCGCAATGCCATGAAGGCGATGAATAAATTTTTATGCTCGAAAATTGAAGTTAGAACAGGGGTGGAAGTTGCTCAAATTCTTACTAAAAAAGAAAAAGCAGTTGGGGTCCGAACCGTTGGCGGGGAGGAGATTAAGAGCGATTATGTTATTGTAGCTCCTGGAAGAATTGGCTCAGATTGGTTAAGTAAAGAAGCGCATCGATTGGACTTAAGGCTTCATATGAATGCCGTTGATATAGGGCTGAGGCTTGAAACGCTGGCTTCAGTGATGGAACCGGCAACAAAATTTCTTTATGAACCTAAACTTGTGTATTATTCTAAATCTTTTGATGATAAGGTGCGAACATTTTGCGTATGTCCTTATGGAGAAGTGACCAGGGAAACATATGGTGATGTTGTAACGGTGAATGGTCAAAGTTATGCTAATAAAAAGACTGACAATACGAACTTCGCAATATTAGTTAGCACCACATTTACCGAACCGTTTAGAGAGCCCATTGCTTATGGTAAGTATATTGCTCGCTTGGCGAACTTGCTGGGTGGGGGGATTTTAGTTCAGAGATTGGGAGACCTTAAAAGAGGGAGACGCTCGACGACGGCCAGGATAACTCAGAGCACAGTTGAGGCTACCCTAAAAGATGCTACTCCCGGTGATTTAAGTTTCGTGCTTCCTTATAGATATATATCTGATATTCTTGAAATGATAGAAGCTATTGATAAAGTGACGCCGGGGGTTAATTCAAAAAATACACTTTTATATGGGGTGGAGGTAAAGTTTTATTCTTCCAGATTGCAACTTGGGCCCACTCTTGAGACAGAAACAAAAAATCTTTATGCAATTGGGGACGGAGCGGGAGTGACGAGAGGGTTGGTGCAGTCATCTGCTTCGGGAATAATTGCCGCAAGAGCAATTTTAGATACGTTAGGAAAAAACTAATTAAGTTTTAAGTAAAAGTAAAATTGGAGGTTAATGTGCCAGGAATAGTGCTTATTGGGACACAATGGGGAGACGAGGGAAAAGGGAAAATAACGGATCTTTTGGCCAACCAAATGGACATGGTTGTTCGGTATCAAGGAGGTGACAATGCGGGTCATACTGTAATCAATGGAGACCAAGAGTTCAGATTCCACTTGATTCCGTCAGGTATTCTTTATCCTCATATTACTTGTGTGATTGGAAATGGAGTTGTAGTTAATCCTAAAGTTTTGATTGAAGAGCTGGATGGTCTTGAGTCCAGGGGGGTGTGCGTTGATAAATTGCTTATTAGCTGCAACGCTCACTTAGTTATGCCCTATCATCTAGTTTTAGACGGGGCTTGTGAGTTAAAGCTTGGCAAAGCTAAAATTGGAACGACTCATAAGGGTATTGGTCCGGCTTATGCTGACAAGATAAGCAGAACAGGTTTAAGAGTTCAAGATATGCTTGATATAAAGATTTTTAGGAAAAAATTAGAAGCGGCTCTTAATGAAAAAAATGAGATATTGACGAAGATATATAATTTTGAACCCTTTGAGGCGGACAAAATAGTAGCCGATTATAGTAGTTACGCGAAGCGCTTAGAAAAACACATTACAGATACTTCCTTGATTGTTAACCAGACCTTAGATAAAGGTAAAAATGTATTTTTTGAAGGGGCGCAGGGCACACTCTTAGATATTGATCATGGAACCTATCCGTTTGTTACTTCTTCTTCTCCTGTGGCAGGAGGGGCATGTGTGGGCGCTGGTGTTGGGCCAAAACGTATTGATAGAGTTATTGGTGTCGTTAAAGCTTATGTTACCAGGGTAGGCTCGGGTCCATTTCCAACGGAGCTAGATGATAAAGTTGGAGAGAGGATAAGGGAAAAGGGTGGAGAATATGGGACTACAACCGGCAGGCCCAGAAGATGCGGCTGGTTTGATGCGCTTATACTGAGGTATGCGAGTAGGATAAACAGTTTAACTGAAATTGTTGTAACAAAACTCGATGTTTTGTCGCAATTTGAAAAGATAAAAATCTGTGTTGGATATGAGTACAAGGGGAAAATTTATGATAATTTTCCACCCCATCAAACAATTGTTCACAAATGTAAACCTGTCTATGAAGAGGTTGACGGTTGGAAAGAAAGTCTTGAGGATATTACCGATTATGGTGATTTACCAAAGGCCGCGCAAAAGTATTTAGCTAGAATAGAAGAGCTTGGAGGCGTTCCTATAAAGATGATATCGGTTGGGCCGAAAAGAAAACAGATTATTTTCAAGAATTAGTTAAAAGAAGTTCTCCCTTATTGGTTCTTAAACAAAGAGGGGTTATCTTAGGCTTTTAGAATTAAATTAACATAGGTATATCTTATTGCGGAGGATGATATGAAAGTTTTAGTTGTTGGGAGCGGTGGCAGAGAACATGCGTTAACGTGGAAATTAAGTCAGAGCTCTCTGGTTGGGAAGATTTATTGTGCTCCCGGAAATGGTGGAACGGCAAAAATTGCGGAAAATTTAAATATTTCGGTTGATGATATTGAAGCGCTTGCTAATTTTGCTGAAGAAAAAGATATAGGGCTTACTGTGGTTGGGCCCGAAGCGCCTCTTGTTATTGGCATCGTTAATTTATTTGAAAAAAGAGGATTGAAGGTATTCGGTCCGCGAAAAGAAGCGGCTCAAATGGAAGGCAGCAAAAGCTTTGCTAAAAGTATTATGCAGAAATACGGCATACCAACCGGGTTTGCTCAAACTTTTACCAATTATGAGGAAGCCTTAAATTACACTGATGGTCATGAAGTACCTCTGGTTATCAAAGCAGACGGATTGGCGGCGGGTAAAGGTGTGTTTATCGCAGAAAACAAGGGAGAAGCTAAAAAAGCTCTCGAAGATTGTTTTGTAAATAAAAGATTTGGTTTGGCGGGAGGAAAGGTAATAATCGAAGAATATCTGGAAGGCGAGGAAGTTTCGCTGCTTGCGTTTACGGATGGGAAAACTGTTTTACCTATGGTTCCTGCTCAGGATTATAAGAGAATTTACGATGGTGATTTGGGCCCCAATACAGGGGGCATGGGTTCTTATTCACCTGTTCCGGCAGTAACAAGCAATATGTACGATGAGATAGTCAGCAAAGTACTTAGGCCAACAATTAAAGGGTTGGCAAATGAGGGGATTGAGTATCGCGGAGTTCTCTATGCTGGGATAGTTCTTACAAAGGACGGCCCCAAGGTTCTTGAGTTTAATTGTCGCTTTGGAGATCCTGAGACTCAGGCGATTCTTCCACGGTTAGAGAGTGATTTGGCCGAGGTAATGCTCAATGTTGCCGATGGGTGTTTGGGGCAACACGGGAACTTAAAATGGTCATCAAAGAATTGTGTAACGGTTGTTTTGGCTTCAGATGGTTATCCGGGGAAGTATAAAAAGGGATTTGAAATAAAAGGTATAGAGGATGCTAATTTGAACGATGATATAGTTGTATTTCAGGCAGGGGCTCTCTTAAATGGTGGTAAAATAGTTACCGCGGGGGGAAGGGTTTTAAGTGTAAGTGCTCTGGGAAATAATTTTAAAGATGCTCGTGAGCGAGCATACGAAGCAGTTGAAAAAATTAATTTTGAAGGCATGTATTATCGAAAAGATATAGCCTTGAGAGCAGTGAGAAATTGAGGGTAAAGGGTGAAGGAAAAATGAAGAATGGAGAATGAAAAAATAAAAACGGTAATTAAGAATTAAGAAAGTTTTTATCCAGAGGATAATTTTTTGGATTAAAAGTGTTTTAAGAATTTTATCTTTTAGGACTTGGTTTTCGATTTTAAATTTTTCTATATCGTTTTTCCTGCCTGCTGGCAGGCACGGCATTTTTATAACTTATTTTTTAATTTACTACCGACTAAGAGACTAAAAAAGGGGAAAACATAATGAAGAAGCCGCTTGTTGGAATTTTAATGGGGAGTGTGTCAGATGAGCCGGTTATGAAAGTTGCCAAAGAAATTCTCGATGAGTTTGAGATATCCAATGAAGTGCACGTGATGTCCGCGCATCGTACTCCAAAGAAAGTTCAGGAGTATGCTTTAACGGCTGAAGAAAAAGGGGTAGAGGTTATAATCTGTGGAGCAGGTAAAGCAGCGCATCTTGCGGGAGCTATAGCTTCTTACACAATCTTACCTGTAATTGGAGTCCCAATTTCTTCCAAGGATTTTGGAGGAATGGACGCCCTTCTTGCAACGGTGCAAATGCCCAATGGTGTTCCTGTTGCGACAGTTGCCATTGGAGGAGCCAAAAACGCGGGAATTCTGGCTACCCAAATTTTAAGCATTAAATATCCAAAAATTCGTGAAGCTCTTAAGAAATATAAGGAAAATTTAGCAGCACGTTGAATTTAATTAGGTTAAATGAAGATTGAGGAGGAAGTTAAGTGATTGAAAGATATTCGTTACCGAAGATGAAGTCGATTTGGAGCTTGGAAAATAAGTACCAAAAATGGCTTGATATTGAGATTCTTGCCTGCGAAGCTCAAGCAAAACTTGAAATTATTCCCAACGAAGCTGTTAGTGATATAAAAAATAAGGCCCGTTTCGATATTAAGCGGATTGATGAAATCGAGGAGGAAGTTCATCACGATGTCATAGCATTTTTAACAAGTGTATCCGAAAATGTTGGGCCTGCTTCAAAGTATATCCATTATGGTATGACGTCATCTGATGTTGTTGATACAGGTCTTTCTGTTTTAATGAAGGAAGCCATCGAATTTCTGATTGAAGATGCAAAGAATCTTAAAACAGTCTTAAAAAAGAGAGCTATTGAATATAAAGATACGATTATGATTGGCCGCTCTCATGGTGTTCATGCGGAGCCGATTACTTTTGGTTTGAAATTTGCTCTTTGGGCCTTTGAAATGGAGCGAAATATTAAGCGTCTCAAGAGCGCCAGGGATGTTATAAGTTATGGCAAGATATCGGGTGTTGTGGGAACTTATGCTAATATTGACCCCTTTGTCGAGTCTTATGTTTGTGAGAAATTGGGTTTGAAACCAGCATCAGCTTCAACTCAGGTTCTTCAAAGAGATAGGCATGCCGAGTATATGTGTACGCTTGCGGTGGTTGCCTCGTCATTAGATAAGTTTGCCCTTGAAATAAGGCATTTACAGAGAACTGAGGTCTTGGAGGCCGAGGAGCCCTTTGCTAAAGGACAGAAGGGTTCATCGGCTATGCCGCATAAGAAAAACCCGATTATCTGTGAGCGAATTTGTGGATTGGCAAGAATTATGCGCTCAAATGCTCAGGCTGCTATGGAGAATGTAGCTCTTTGGCATGAAAGAGATATATCACATTCTTCTGTTGAGCGGGTTATCATTCCAGATAGCACTATTCTTCTCGATTATATGTTTCACAAGATGATTCAGGTAATGCAAGGTCTTAAAGTCTATCCCGAAAATATGAAAACTAACCTTGAAAAAACTCATGGGCTTTTCTTCTCGCAAAGAGTTTTACTCGCTCTCATTGAAAAAGGGATGTTAAGGGAAGACGCTTATAAAGTGGTACAGCAATGCGCGATGAAGACCTGGCAAGAGAAAGTTGATTTTAAAAAAGTTCTCCTTGCTGATGGGGAAGTTAAAAAGTTTTTAAATGAAGAAGATTTGAATAAAATTTTTGATTACTCTTATTACTTGAGAAATATCGATAAGGTTTTTGAGCGGCTTAAAAGCTTAGATGACTAAATGTTTTGAAAGAAATTATGATATTTTTTTCTGATTTTGGTGTCGGTCTTGTGACTTAATGAGTTTCAATGAAATTCCCCAAATTATTTTCAGGTTTACTGAATTCGGGCGCGGTTTTTATTGTAATTTGTTAAATATTTCACTAAACTAATTTTTCGGTGATGCTCATGAATTACGATGTTATAGTTGTTGGCGCCGGAGTAGCTGGTTCAGCTGCTTCGTATTATCTTGCAAAAGCTGGGCATAAGGTCCTTTTGCTTGATAAATGTGAATTCCCCAGGGAAAAAGTCTGTGGAGACAGCATAACACCCAGGGGGGTTAGGGTGTTAGAAGATATGGAAGTTGTTCCTAAACTGGAAGGTAGGTTTAAGGAAACAAAAGGTGTTAAAATTTATTCATCCAAAGGCGGGTGTAGCATTACCGATTTCCCCGCTTATAAGGATTATCCAAGAAGAGGTTTTGTAGTACCGCGTATTAAATTTGATAAAATTTTAAAGGAGCATGCTGAAGAGGCCGGGGCTTGTTTTTCGGGCAACTCGCTGGTGACCGATGTTCTCATCGATTCGGGAAAAGTTGTGGGGGTTAAATATACTCGCAATGGTAAAGAGCTTGAAGAAACTGCCAAGTTTGTTGTTTGCGCGAACGGAATGGGCTCAAATATTGCAAAAAAAGTACTCAATGTTACCAAGAATGACTTTAGAGCAATAGGGATTGCCATACGCGCTTATTATGAAAATGTAAATGATATAGATGACTATATGGAAATTTACGGTGAAGATGTTATTTTGCCCGGTGTCGGATGGATTTTTCCCCAAGAAAAAGGCATTGCAAATGTGGGTGTGGGCATATATTTAAATGATTTAAAAGAAAAAGACTACAACATAATAGGAATCTTTAACGCTTTTGTAAATTCAAGCGTTTACGCGAGCAAAAAATTAAAAGGGGCAAAACGTCTTGGCCCAATTGTGGGCAAAAAACTTCATATGGGCGGGGTCAAGAGGGCGATATGTGATGGAATGGTTTTGGTTGGAGATGCTGCTGGTCTTGTGAATCCTTTAACCGGCGAAGGTATGATGTATGCGCTTGAGAGCGGAAAATATGCCGCGGAGGCAATAGGCTCTGCTCTAAGTGTTAATGATTTTAGCGAGAAATCTCTTATAGGCTATCAAAAAAATATAGATACTCTTTTTAACAGATATTTTATATTAGGCGCACTTATTGTGCGGTTTGCAAAAAACCCCTGGATTATTAATTCATCCATAAATTTAATCAAGAGAAGCAAGAAGTTAGGGGAGCTAAACTTGAGGCAGTGGATTAGCATCAACTAAGAGATATTACAAGTGCTTGCAAAAAATTGTGTTTAAGTTGAATTGAAGTTAAACAATTATGAGCAATAAGTTGTCACATTGTTTCTTTTCACGAGAGTCATTTTTTGTTACTATTCAATCAGTAAGTAATCTTTTGTTCGGGGTGTGAAATTACGCTGCTTAAACCCACTAAACAAGGAAAAGTTAGGGACATATACGATTTTGGTAACCGATTGGTTGTTGTCGCAACGGATAGAATATCGGCATACGATTCTATCTTGCCTGATGATATACCCTATAAAGGTAAGGTCTTAACAGCTCTTTCTCTTTACTGGTTTGAACGAACCAAACACATTGTAAAAAATCACCTCATCTCCTCAGATATCAGAGATTTTCCTGATGAATTAAAAGATCAAGCTGATTATCTTAAAGGAAGAAGTATGCTTGTAAAAAAGGCCGATGTGTATTCTGTTGAATGTATTGTTAGGGGCTATCTTTCCGGGTCGGGCTGGCGCGAGTATAAAAAAAATGGCAGAGTTTGTGGGATTGAACTCCCAAAAGGTTTAAAAGAGTCCGATAAACTTCCCAGGCCGATATTTACCCCGACCACAAAGGAAGAATCTGGTCACGATGAAAATATCTCATTTGAGGAAGCAGTTAAAGTTCTTGGGGCTGATGTTGCAGAAGAACTTCGGGATTTAAGTATTAAACTCTATGAATTTGCCGCGGCTGAGGCTGAATCCAAAGGGATAATAATCGCCGATACAAAGTTTGAATTTGGAAGATTTCAAGGCAAAACCATAATCGTTGATGAAATATTCACACCCGATTCTTCGCGATTCTGGGCGATTGATGGCTACCAGCCCGGGGGGCCACAAAAAAGTTTTGATAAACAGTTTGTAAGGGACTATTTGGACGAGATAGGTTGGGACCACGAGCCTCCCCCTCCTCATTTATCCCCTGAAGTTATTGAAGAAACGAGTAAAAAATATATAGAAGCGTATGAACGGATAGCTGGAAAGGAATTTAAAAAGTAGATGATTTGGAGAGTAGAGGTTGGCTTTAAGCCCGGAGTGGTCGATGCTTTGGGAGGGTCAGTTAAGAAATCAATTATTGAAGACTTACACATATCTGTTAATTCGGTAAAAACTGTTGATGTTTATACGATAAAGGCAAATTTAAATCAGGAGCAAGTTAACAAGATTGCAAGCGAGCTCTTAACCGATCCCATCACTCAGTTTTCCTCTTCTAATGGTACCATTGCTAAAAATTTCTCCAAGATAATTGAGGTTGGTTACAAACCGGGCGTAACCGATAATGTGGGAAGAACTACTGTTGAGGGGATAGAAGATCTTTTAAATGTGGAGTTTAAAGAAGATGAATCTGTTGTTCACACCTCACGGCTTTATCTGATAGAAGGGGATATTACTGATAAAGAAGCCGAGCGTATAGCTACCGGTCTTCTTGCCAACCCTATCATTGAGCATTATTCCATTTGGAGCGAGGGAAACTGGAGAGACAGAAAAAAGGAAAATAAAAAGTATTTTATGGATATCAAGTCTCGAGAGTCATTTATTGCTGAGGTAAACCTCGATGTTGATGACGACGAGCTCATGAAGATAAGCGCGGAAGGAGTTCTTTCACTTAGTTTGGACGAAATGCGTCAAATCCGCGATTATTTTAAGGATTCAAAAATTTTAGAGGAGCGCAAGCGGGTTGGCCTTAGGGATAAACCAACCGATGTTGAATTGGAAATGCTTGCTCAAACATGGTCCGAACACTGTAAACATAAGATATTTAATGCCTTTATAGATTATGAAGAAGATGGTAAAAGAGAGAAAATCGACAGTCTTTTTAAAACATATATTAAGCGAGCAACTGAAGAGATAGATAAAGATTGGCTGGTTTCTGTCTTTGCGGATAATGCGGGGGTTATCAGCTTCAACGAAGATTACAATTTGGTTTTTAAGGTTGAGACTCATAATCATCCTTCGGCTCTTGACCCATACGGAGGGGCGCTTACCGGAATTGTTGGGGTGAATAGGGACCCGATGGGGACTGGTTTGGGAGCAAGCTTAATCTTCAATACCGATATCTTTTGTTTTGGGCCACCGGATTTTCCTTATGAGAAATTACCTTCAAAAGTTTTACACCCAAAGCGTATTTTTAAAGGAGTAAGAAAAGGGGTTGAACACGGAGGGAATAAAATAGGTATTCCCACGGTAAATGGAACAATTATCTTCGATGAAGCTTATGTATATAATCCGCTTGTCTATTGTGGAACTGGTGGCATAATGCCAAAGAAGATTTTAGGTAATGAAAGCCATGTTAAAATCGTTAAGCCGGGTGATTTAATCATCATGGTTGGCGGAAGGATAGGGAAAGATGGCATTCATGGAGCCACTTTTTCTTCGACTAAATTAGAAGAAACAACTTCCCCCACAGCTGTTCAGATTGGGGCTCCCATTGTTCAGAAGAAGATGATGGACGCGTTGCTCGAGGCCCGCGACGCGGGGTTATATAATGCAATTACTGACAATGGAGCCGGTGGGCTTTCTTCTTCAGTTGGAGAAATGGCTGAGTTTTGTAACGGGTGCGTTGTTGATTTAGAGAAAACTCCTACGAAATATCCCGGCTTAGATCCATGGGAGATATGGGTTTCGGAGTCGCAGGAAAGGATGACGCTTGCAGTTCCTCCCGATAAAATTGATGATTTTATGGAGATTTGTAAAAAATGGGATGTGGAAGCGACCGTAATCGGCGAGTTTCAGCCCAATGGAAAGATTCACGTAAAATACAAAGGGAAAACGGTTCTCTATCTTAATATGGCTTTTGTGCATGAAGGGCTTTTTCAGCTAAAACTTAAGGCAATTTGGAAGCAGCCCAATTTTTCCTTCCCAAATTTTTCTCAACCCAATGACTTAGCGCCGGATTTAAAGAGGATTCTTTCTTCGCTTAATGTTTGCAGTAAAGAATGGGTGATTCGTCAGTATGACCACGAAGTTCAAGGAACTAGTGTTGTTAAACCCCTTGTTGGAAAAGCTGAAGACGGTCCCTCTGATGCCGCTGTCCTAAAACTTTTGCCCGATAAAAAAGAGGGAGTTGTTGTATCAAACGGAATAAATCCAAAGTTTGGTGAAGTTGATACTTACTGGATGGCTGCCTCTGTTATAGATGAAGCCATAAGAAACTGCGTTGCGGTTGGGGCAAATCCGAGCCATATTGCAATTCTTGATAATTTTTGCTGGGGAAACCCAATTTTATCTGATGAGAATCCAGACGGCGATTTTAAATTAGCTCAACTTGTAAGAGCTGCTCAAGGTTGTTATTATGCGGCGGTTGGGTTAGGGGTACCCTTTATATCGGGTAAGGATAGTTTTCATAACGAATATCAGGTGGGAGATAAGACTATCTCGATACCGCCAACTTTACTTATATCAGCTATGGGGGTAACCGAAGATACAGAAAAGGCTGTTACAATGGATGCTAAACGAGAAGGAGATTTGGTATATATTTTAGGGGTAACTCGAAATGAACTAGGTGGTTCTCATTACCTGATGACGAAGAATTTGGTTGGAAATTCCGTTCCTGTTCTGAATGCTGAGGTTGCAAAAAAGCTTTATGAATCACTTAATAAGGCGATTATGGAAGGAATGATTTCCTCTTGTCATGATTGCTCCGAGGGGGGTCTTGCCGTTGCGGCGGCCGAAACTGCTTTTGCCGGTGGTTTGGGGATGGACTTAAATTTAACAGACGTTCCAACGGAAAATTCTTTGAGAGACGATGAAATTTTGTTTTCGGAAACGAATAGTCGGTTTATTGTAACGGTTTCGCCTAACAAGAAAGCTGATTTTGAACGAATATTAAAAGGAAACGTCTTTGCTCAAATTGGCAAGGTGAGGGCGGATGATAATTTTAAAGTTATCGGAAAAGATAAAAAATTTGTTATAAATGTTAACATTTATGATTTAAAAGAAGTTTGGCAAAAGCCGCTTCGTTGGTAGTTAGTAAATGGCGAATAGAGTATGGAATATGGCGGATGGAGCGTGGGAACTGAATGGTGAATAAACCTAAAGTATGCGTGCTTTTAGCAGCGGGGATAAATAGGGATTATGATGCGAAACATGCTTTTGAAAAAGCGGGTGCCCAGGTTGAAAGGGTGCACGTTAACACCCTTGCTTCCCGTGAAAAAATACTAAAAGAATATCAAATTTTAATGCTTCCCGGCGGTTTTTCTTTTGGTGATGATATTGCTTCTGGGAAAGTTTTAGCAAATAAATTAAAATATAAAGTGCTTGATCAGATACTTGAGTTTATATCTGACAGGAAGTTAATTTTTGGTGTATGTAACGGGTTCCAAGTGATGGTTAAACTTGGGCTTCTCCCAGGATTTAATGATGATTACAAAACCCAGTTGACGACGCTTACTTTCAATGATTCAGGTAAGTTTGAGGATCGTTGGGTGCATTTGAAAGTTAATTCAAATTCAAATTGTATTTTTACCAAAGGGATTAATGAACTTCTCTACGTGCCGGTATGTCATGGAGAAGGCAAGTTTGTCGTTGAAGACAAAGAAGTTTTAAAAAAGATATCTTTAAATAAGCAAGTTGTTGTTCAATATGTAGATACGGAGGGCAGTTTTGCGGGCTATCCTTTTAATCCCAATGGCTCCGTTAATAATATTGCCGGCATTTGCGATGAGACGGGCAGGGTATTTGGGATGATGCCGCATCCCGAAGATTTTATTCGAAAAACACATCACCCCGGCTGGACGCGGGAAAATGTACTCGAAAGTGGTTCGGGTTTGAAGTTTTTTATAAACGCTGTTGGATATGCTCGAGAAAACCTTTCATCTTTATGATAAAAAAGAGGATGTGAAAAAGAGGATTGGATAAAAAATGTTCTGGTGGATGTAAATTTGATTGTTTTACCCCCGACCGTTTTGAGGAAGCTTGCGGAGTTTTTGGAATTTACGCGCCTGAAACAGATGTGGCCAGACTCACTTATTTTGGATTGTATGCTTTACAGCACAGAGGCCAAGAGAGTGCGGGCATTGCTGTCTCTGATGGCACCAATGTGCTGGTTTTTAAAGATATGGGACTGGTTCCCCAAGTTTTCAATGAACAAATTTTATCTACTCTCACAGGTAAAATTGCCATAGGACATACCAGGTATTCAACAACGGGCTCTAACCGTTGGGAAAACGCCCAACCCATTCATAAAACATATCATGATGGGACACTTGCCTTAGCTCATAATGGCAATCTTGTTAATTCGAGAGAACTAAGAAAGATGCTTACTTCAAACGGTAACAAATTTAGGTCAACGAGTGATAGCGAAATCATTGCAGGATTGATTGCTAATTTTTCTAAGGAGAGCATAGAAGATGGCATTAAGAAAACTATGGAGTTGCTTAAAGGAGGGTACTCCGTAACCGTTGTCACTGAGGATAAATTGATAGGGTTTAGGGATCCTTATGGAATTAGGCCGCTTTCATTAGGAAAACTTGAGGGAAATTACGTTATATCTTCTGAAACATGTGGTTTCGATATTGTCGGGGCTGAATTTTTAAGGGATATTGAGCCGGGAGAAATAGTCGTAATAGATGAAGAAGGTCTTCATTCGGAAAAAATTATTTCTAAAACACATCCTTCTCTATGTATTTTTGAGTTTGTATATTTTGCGAGGCCAGATAGCTTACTTTATGGAAAACTTCTTCATAATGCTCGTAATGAGATGGGAAAAAAATTGGCAAAAGAGTGCCCGGCCGAGGCCGATCTCGTTATTCCTGTTCCGGACTCAGGAATCTCAGCGGCGGTGGGTTACGCTCAAAGTTCAGGAATTCCTTTTGGAGAAGGGATGATAAAGAATCGCTATGTGGGAAGAACTTTTATCCAACCGGCTCAAAGTAGCAGGCAAATTGGTGTCAAAATGAAGCTTAACCCTCTTAAAGAAATTATAAAGGGCAAGCGCCTGGTTGTTGTGGATGATTCTATTGTAAGGGGAACTACGAGTAAGCAGATTGTAAGCATGTTAAGGGATGCGGGGGCAAAAGAAATCCATATGAGGATAAGCTCGCCTCCCATTGAGTGGCCATGTTTTTATGGAATAGATACAGCTAAAAGAAATGAGTTGGTTGCTTTCTCTAAGAGTGTAGATGAAATTAAGGATTTTGTTGGTGCAGATACCCTTGGTTATTTAAGCTTGGAAGGACTGGTTAGTTCTACCGGAAAACCGCGGGACTTATTTTGTACAGCTTGTTTTGACGGGATCTATCCAATTGAAATTCCTGAAGAGTATAAATTAAACAAGCAAATGTTAGAGACTCCGGTAAAATATAAATAAGGTTGGGGTTATGGAAAAATCGGAAAAATTTGGTTACAAACAGGCCGGTGTGGATATCGAGGCGGGAGCGAAAGCGGTTGAGCTCATGAAGAAAGAGGTAAAATCCACATTTCGTCCTGAGGTGCTCACTGAAATAGGAGGCTTCGGTGGGCTTTTTAGTTTTGATAAAGACAAATATAAAGAGCCTGTTTTAGTTTCCGGGACAGACGGGGTGGGAACCAAATTAAAGATTGCTCAAATAATGGATAAGCATGATACCGTTGGTATAGATTTGGTTGCTATGTGTGTTGACGATATTGTTGTATCGGGGGCGGAGCCACTTTTCTTTTTAGATTATATTGCCATAGGCAAACTTATTCCGGAGAAGGTTGCTCGGATTGTTGCTGGAGTAGCTTCTGGTTGTAGGATGGCTGGTTGTGCTCTTTTAGGAGGGGAAACAGCCGAGCATCCCGGAGTTATGCCTCCCAATGATTACGATTTGGCTGGTTTTTGTGTAGGGGTTGTTGAAAAAAGCAAAATTATTGATGGTTCTAAAATCAAAGAAGGGGATATAATTCTTGGCCTTGCTTCGTCCGGGCTTCACAGTAATGGATATTCGTTAGTCAGAAAGCTCTTTCTCGAAAAAGGAAATTATTCGTTAGAAGAAAGTGTTCCCGGGCTCGATTGTGCTTTGGGAGAAGAACTTCTTAAGCCAACTAAAATCTATGCCTCTTCAATTTTAAAAATTACTAAGTTGTTTAGTATTAAAGGTATAGCTCATATCACCGGTGGTGGAATTACCGAAAATATTCCCAGAGTTTTACCCGAAGGTTGTGACGCGAAAATTGACTTATCTTCTTGGAGCATCCCCCCTATATTTAAGCTTATACAAAAAGAGGCGGACATTGATAAGGAAGAAATGTTTAAGACTTTTAATATGGGGATAGGTATGGCGGTGACAGTCTCTCCTAAAGAAGTGGATTCGGTGGAAGAGTTGTTGAGCAAAGAAGGAGAGAGAGTTTTTAAAATAGGCGAAGTTGTTTTGGGTAGAAGGGAAGTGGCCTATGTCTAAAAGAATCAGGTTGGGCATTTTGGCCTCGGGCAGTGGGACCAATCTTCAAGCAATTATCGATGCGTGTGAATCAGGGGATATCCTCGCGGACGTGGTTGTGGTTATAAGCAATGTTTCTGATGCTTATGCTTTGGAGCGTGCGCGGAAACATAATATAAAAACGGTTTTTATTGATAAAAAAAACTTTAAATCAAGACAGGATTATGATAAAGAGCTTGTATTTATTTTAAAGGAAAATCAAGTTGATTTAGTGGTTTTGGCAGGGTATATGCTGTTAGTGGGACCGGAATTTGTGCGGGCCTTCAGGGGAAGGATAATGAATATTCATCCAGCGTTGCTTCCTTCTTTTCCCGGCACGCACAGTGTTAAGGATGCACTTGATTACGGCGTTAAAGTGTCTGGGGTAACAGTGCATTTTGTTGATGAAGGCCTGGATACGGGGCCTATAATATTACAAGAAGCTGTTCCTGTTATGGAGAATGATACAGTTGAAACTCTTCACAATCGGATTCATCAAGCTGAGTATAAGATTTATCCTGCGTCTATTAAACTTTTTGCTGAAGGGAGACTTAAGATAGAAGGAAGAAAAGTGAGAATATTAGAGAAAGGGGAGAATCGATGGAGGAGATAAAAGTAAAGCGCGTACTGGTAAGTGTCTCTAATAAAGAGGGCATAGTGGATTTTGTGAAAGGTTTAAAGAGTTTTGGCGCTGAAATTATTTCAACTGGTGGCACGGCAAAGGTTTTAAGAAATGCCGGGGTAGAGGTTATGGGAATTTCCGAGGTGACAAAGTTTCCGGAAATGTTAGACGGCCGTGTAAAAACGCTCCACCCTGCTATTCACGCCGGCCTTTTGGCGATAAGAGATAAAAAGGAGCACATGGAGCAGATAGAAAAAGAGGGGATAAGCCCCATTGATATGGTGGTAGTAAATCTCTATCCATTTGCTGAAACAATAGCAAAAAAAGGAGTAACCATGGCTGAGGCCGTTGAGCAGATTGATATAGGTGGGCCCTCAATGTTGCGCTCGGCGGCAAAGAATTTTGAGGGTGTTGCGGTTGTGGCTAACCCGGAAAGATATGATGAAATTATTTCGGAGATGAAAAAAAATAATGGATGTACATCGAGGAAAACAAGATTGGAATTGGCAAAAGAAGTTTTTAGATTGACAGCAGAATATGACACAATAATTAGTCAATATCTTTGTGATAAAGAAGATTTTCCATCTTTATTGAATTTAAAGTTTGAAAAAATTCAAGATTTACGCTATGGAGAGAATCCTCACCAAAGAGCGGCTTATTATCGTGAGCTTAACCCCCCAAAACATTCTTTGGTTTTTGCGAATAAACTTCATGGAAAAGACCTTTCATTTAATAATATTATTGATCTTGACGCGGCTTGGTCGCTCTGCTGTGAATTTACTGTACCGGCGGCGGTTGTTGTTAAACACACCAATCCTTGCGGGGTGGCTCTTGCGGACGATATTGCTACTGCTTACGAAAAAGCCCATGCTGTTGACTCGGTTTCTGCTTTTGGCAGTGTGGTAGCTTTAAATAGAGTAGTTGATGTATCAGTAGCGGAAAAGATTGCATCCACTTTTGTTGAAGCGGTAATCGCCCCGGCTTTTTTAGAGGAAGCGTTGGAGATACTTACGAAGAAGAAAAATATCCGCCTAATGCATATGGGAGAAGAAAGAGAAAAACTTACTCCCGCAATGGACATTAAACGTGTGGATGGCGGTATTCTGCTCCAGGATATGGACACGGGGCACGATGATAGAAAGGATATGAAAGTTGTAACCGAAACCAAACCAACAGAGAAAGAGTGGGAAGACCTTTTATTTGCCTGGAGGGTTGCTAAGCACATAAAATCTAATGCAATTTTGATAGCTAAAGACTTAAAAGCTGTTGGGGTGGGCGCCGGTCAAATGAGCAGAGTGGACTCTTCGGAACTGGCTATAAAGAAAGCGGGAGGGGTCAAGGCCTGCAAGGATGCAGTGGTTGCGTCGGATGCTTTCTTTCCTTTTAGAGACTCTATAGATGCTCTGGCCAAAGTTGGAATTAAAGCAATTATTCAGCCGGGTGGCTCAATGCGTGACGAAGAGGTTGTTGCTGCTGCCAATGAGCATGGTATTGCGATGATCTTTACAGGCAAAAGACATTTCCGTCATTAATTTTTAGCAAGTTATCTTCAACTGCAAAAATTTCTTGACAGCATAAGTTAAGGTTGATACCCTGTTCTCTGCTGTGTAAAATAAAAGCAGTAGGTAATAGGTAGTTTATGGTTGGTGTTTTTTTATTTTAGTAGCAATTGCTTTTAACTATTGGCTGTAATTTTTTAGATTTTGACTAATGATTAATAACTAACAACTAGATGGGCCATTAGCTCAGTTGGCCCCTTGGCCTGGTAAGGCCTCCGGGGTCCCGTAGGTCAAAGACCGAGGGATAGAGCACTTCATTTACGGTAGTGTTAAAGTTGTCGGGTAGTTGAATTTGGGCCGTTAGCTCAGTTGGTAGAGCACCGGACTTTTAATCCGGGTGTCGAAGGTTCGAGTCCTTCACGGCTCACCATTTTTAGTGATATGGAATTAAGTAACCATATTGCTATGTTAGTAGCTAAGTATCGAGCATGCCCCCATCGTCTAGGGGCCTAGGACACAGCCCTTTCAAGGCTGCGGCGGGGATTCGAATTCCCCTGGGGGCACCAATTTAGGGAATTGAAATGGGTGACGCCAGGCATTCCTCCTGGTGGGGCACCAATTTGAATAGTCGGGTGTACGGAGTCGATAGTAAAATTAAAATAAGGTTTTATAATAATAAAAAAGCTTTCACTCTTGACTTTGAACTAATAAACTATAGATTAATGGGGCGATTGGCTCAGCGGGAGAGCACCTGCCTTACAAGCAGGGGGTCGCAGGTTCAAATCCTGCATCGCCCACCAAAAAGGCAGTTTATGGTTAGTGGTTTATGGTAAAAGAGCATTTAAGAGTTTTTGTTTATGAACTATCAACTATTTTCACTATTAACCAAAGTTTTGGGGGCGTGGTGTAGCCTGGTTTAACACACTGGCCTGTCAAGCCAGAGATCGCGGGTTCAAATCCCGTCGCTCCCGCCACATTAGTTACATAGATACATAGTAACTTGCTAACATAGTTTTTTATAGTTCAATGTCACTATGTTGCTATGTGGCCAGGTATCTTTTACGGCGGGATAGCTCAGTCGGTAGAGCAGAGGACTGAAAATCCTCGTGTCCGCGGTTCGATTCCGCGTCCCGCCACCACCGTTTCTCCAGCTCGGAATATATATTTTTGAATATCTGTCATTGGACACATCGTTCTGAAAATTCCCTTAGAAAAATATTGACAAAAGAGATAAATTTTACTATTATATCAATGTGTGTTGATACAATAGTAATTGATATGAGGTGTTATGGAAGACTTGCAAGTTGGTTGTGGGATTAAAACAAAAAAATTAAAGGAACTGGCGGAGTATTTGAAAATCATTTCCGATGAAAATCGATTGAAAATTTTGTGTTTCCTAAAACACGGAGAACATTGCGTGTGTAAAATTAACGAGGTTCTTAATCTTCCCCAGAATCTCACATCACATCATTTAAAAATCTTACGTGAAGCGGATTTTGTAATTGCCAGGCGTGAAGGTAGATGGATTCATTATCGTTTAAACAATAAAAAAATCCGTTATTTAATGGAGCTTTGTCAAAAGAATATTTTGGGAGGGAAAAGTGGAGATTAAATTATTGGGAACGGGCTGTTTAAACTGTAAAAAACTTGAGGCAAATACCGTCGAGGCGATTACAAAACTTGGAATTGATGCAGAGGTTGAGAAGGTAACCGATATTGTCGAGATAATGAGCTATGGTATTCTTTCGGTCCCCGCGCTTGTGGTTGACGGGGAAGTTAAAGTAAGTGGCCGGATACCTAGCGTTAATGAAATTATGAATCTTTTAAAGGTATAATTATGTGGCAGAATGCAGTTAATTGGTTAATTTATGATTTGTTGGGATTAGATAAAAGCTCACTTTTTGGCGGAGCGGTAAATTTTTTCATCTACGATGTTGTGAAAATTATTTTCTTACTTTTCGTAATCATATTTAGTGTTAATATAATTCGCTCGTTTTTGCCACCCGAAAAAATCAAGGAGATGCTTGCCGGTAAAAATAAGTATGTTGGGAATGTGCTTGCGGCTCTCTTTGGGATAGTGACCCCGTTTTGTTCATGCTCAGCGGTACCCCTTTTTATAGGATTTGTTGAGTCAGGGATACCTCTTGGAGCAACATTTTCTTTTCTTATTGCTTCGCCGGTAATTAACGAGATTGCTCTCGGACTCTTATGGAATTACTTTGGCTTAAAGATTGCCCTTATATACATTGTCTCGGGTTTACTTATCGCCATATTTGGAGGCGTTGTTATCGGTAAGCTTGGTCTCGAGGATTGGGTTGAGGATTTTGTATATCAAATTAAAGTAGGTAAAAGCGTAAGCCGGGCCGCAAAACTTACTTTTAAAAAGCGCTCTAAGGATGCTTGGATTTACACATTTGGATTGGTTAAGAAAATCCTTCCTTATATTGTGCTCGGAGTAGGCGTAGGCGCTTTTATTCACGGTTACGCGCCGGAGGATTTGCTGGTGCGTATTGCGTCAAAATCAAATCCATTCACTGTGCCGGCTGCGGTTTTAATCGGTGTCCCGCTCTACTCAAATGCTGCCGGGACCATTCCGATTGTGGTGGCCCTCATAGAGAAAGGGGTCCCTATGGGCACAGCGCTTGCTTTCATGATGGCGGTAACTGCTTTAAGTCTTCCTGAGATGATAATTTTGCGCAAAGTCTTGAAGAAGCCGTTGCTCGCGACATTTTTTGGCATCGTCACAATCGCCATTATTTTTACCGGTTATCTCTTTAATATGTTGATTTAAACTCCGATATGTTTATAAAACCTAAAAATTTCTTTAACCCTCTTATTTGACACAAGACTCTTTTTCGGGTTAAATAATAATGAGAATCATTATCAATAAAGGAGACAAGAGATGCCAGGTCCGAGATGGAGAGGAAACTTTAAAGAACGTGGTCATAGAATAACCGCTTCAAGGAGTGCTATTTTAGACGTTTTAAGTAAAAAGCGTGGTCATCTAACTGCCGAAGATGTTTTTTTTGAAGTGAGAAAAATACAGAGAGGGATAGGTATTGCAACCGTTTATAGGACATTAGACCTTCTGGTGCAGATGGGTTTGGTTTGTAAGTTCGATTTTGGTGATGGCAGAGCCAGGTATGAGCTTGCCTCTGGCAAAAAAGGGCATCACCACCATCTCATATGTAGAAATTGTGGTCGGATAATTAATTACGATGATTTTTTAACCGAGGAAACCGGCCTTGTTAAAAAAATAGAGAAGGAATTGAGTCAAAAACATGGTTTTAAGATAGACGCTCATCAATTGGATTTTTATGGTTTGTGCAAGGATTGCCAAAAGGAGGTGAAATAAATGTCTGGATTCAATGGAACGGGACCAAGGGGTGAAGGGCCAATGACGGGCGGAGCAAGAGGATATTGCGCGCTACCGTATGAAAGCTATGCTGCCTCAGGGGGTGCTTATCCCGTTAGGCCGATGTCTTCGTTGCTTGGCGCGCCAAGACCGTATTCATACGCAAGGCCTCGTTTAGGTCTCGGTTTTCGTCGAGGCGGAGGTTTTGGACGCCGAGGTGGTTGTGGAAGACGGTTTTAAACTTATTTAATAATTAAAGGAGGCGATTTTTATGCCAGGATTCAATGGAACAGGGCCAAGAGGCGAAGGGCCTATGACGGGCGGAAGACGAGGAAATTGCTCACCGTCTTACGGAGCAGATTATCCAAGCAGACCCCGCGGAGGTTTTGCGCCGGGAGGCAGGGGATATAGAAACATGTATTACGCAACAGGCCAACCGGGTTGGGCGCGTTTTGGCTACAGTCCCGGCCGGGGTCAAGGAGCGGGAGCAGTTTCTCAAGAGCCGGGAACAGAAAAAGAACTTCTTAAAGAAGAGGCGAGTTTGTTAAAAGAGCGTTTGGATGTGATAGAAAAACGTCTAAATGAAATCAAGGAAAGTGCCGAATGAACTATGTTTACGGCCCTGTTCCTTCCAGAAGATTAGGGTTCTCGCTCGGTGTTGATATAATTCCCTTCAAAATTTGCAGTTATGATTGTATTTATTGTCAGCTTGGCAAAACTACTTTAAAGACGGTTGAGCGGAAAGCATATGTTTCTTCTCAAGATGTTTTAGAAGAATTAGCTCTTTATTCGTCTGAATTTAAGGGACAAATTGATTATATTGCTTTTTCCGGGAGCGGGGAACCCACATTAAATAGCGAGATAGGAAAGATGATAAGAGGGGCTAAAAACCTAACTTCCATTCCGGTTGCCGTGCTCACAAACGGATCCATTTTCTTCAACAAAGATGTGCGAGAAGATTTAATGGAGGCCGATGTTGTGCTCCCTTCTTTAGACGCGATTACATCTTCGATTTTTCAAGCGGTAAATGTGCCTTGTCCATCTCTTAAAATAAGGGATATTATCGAAGGGTTGTGCTCTTTTATCAGAGAATTTAAGGGCGAAGTTTGGCTGGAGGTTCTTCTTTGCCGAGGGATAAACGATGGCGAAAAGGAGCTTGAGAGAATTAAAGAAGCTGTAGAATTGATAAAACCCAATAAAGTTCAGTTGAACACAGTTGTTCGACCATCGGGTCGAGGAGAAGTTTATCCTCTTAACTATGCGGAATTAGAAATCGCAAGAGAAATTATCGGGAATAATTGTGAGATTATAGCTGATTTTAAGGGTATGTCCGAGAGATTGTTTACAAAAGATGTTAGAGAAGAAGAAGTTTTAGCTCTTCTCAGACGAAGGCCTTGCACGATTGGAGATATTTCAAAAGTTTTAGGGGTTAATAGGTTGGAATTGATTAAGTATATTGAAATGCTAAATAAAAAAGGCAAATTAAAAAGCATTACTAAAGACGGAAAAATATATTATTATTCTAAGGGTTAAAAAAGTAACTTAAAAATTTTATTAAAGGAGAATTTAATTGAAAACGTGTTTAGACTGCATTTCGTGCTTTTTTAGGCAGGCGCTGGAAGCTTCCAGGATGGTTTCCGATGATGAAGCTCTTCATAAGGAAATTTTGCAAGAGGTTGCTAAAGAGTTTTCAAATATTTGTCTCGATGAATCACCTCCTTCAATTTCGCGGCGGGTACATAAAATAGTTCGCGATTTAACGGGAAATCCCGATCCTTATAAGGAAGTTAAACGTAAATATAATCAGATGGCTCTGGGGCTTTACCCTCAATTAAGAGAAAGAGTTTTAAAATCGGACGATCCTCTCCTTACTTCAATAAGGATGGCAATTGCGGGAAACATCATAGATTTTGGGGTTGGAAATTCTTTTGATGTTGAAAAAGAAGTTGAAGAAGCTTTTCATAAAGAATTTGCTACGCTCGACTATTCTGAATTTTGTGATTTCATTGAAGATTCTGAAGAAATACTTTATCTTGGCGATAATGCCGGCGAGGTTGTATTTGACCGGCTTTTGATTGAGGTTATTGAGAGTATGAATAAGCGGGTAGTTTATGCGGCGCGGGGCGCGCCTATCATAAACGATGCTACATTGGATGACGCTAAAGAGTGTGGAATTCATGAAAATGCAACTGAGTTGATTTCAACCGGTTCGGATGCGCCGGCCACTGTTCTTGAGTTTTGCTCACCCGATTTTATTGATAGGTATGAAAATGCCCAGATGATAATAAGTAAGGGCCAGGGTAATTTTGAGGCGTTGTCTGGTGAAAAGAAGCCAATCCTTTTCCTTTTTAAAGTCAAGTGTCCCGTTGTCGCTAAAAATATAAATCATAAGGTTGGCGACATGGTTTTATCCAGAGGATGATCCTTTGGATTAATGGGTCAGAAGTTTTAAAATAGGCATAAAATATAGCACTTAAAAATAGTTTATCAGGGCAAGTTTTTGTTCTGGTTTTCTTGTTTTTTTTAGAGCTGTTATTATTGGCGTAAGCTCTTCTGTTAAAATATATTAATTAGCTTAATTGCTTATTAATAAGGGTCCAAAAGCATTGTTGGAGTTGATGCGTTCTTATGAAAAATAAAATCACGGGTAAACTGAAAAGAAATGTGGGTTTTATGTCAGCGGTTTCCATAAGTATGGGGACGATGATAGGGGCCGGAATTTTTGTTCTTCCTGGAATCGCAATAGCTAAAGCGGGGTCTGGTGCCATAATTTCCTTTGCTATTGCCGGACTAATTGCTCTAACCGCTGCTTTATCGGCAAGCGAGCTTGCGTCGGGAATGCCTAAAGCCGGTGGAAGCTATCACATTATCAATCGGAGTTTGGGGCCGGCTATCGGTTCTGTAGCGGGTTGGGGGAGCTGGGTAGGTCTGGTTTTTAAAGGTTCTTTTGCCGTAGTTGGTTTTGCTTATTATTTTGCACTTTTTGTCCACTTACCCGTGGTTCCTGTGGCAATAGCGGCAATTGTTTTTTTGACTTTCATAAATGTCGTGGGAGCAAAAGAAAGTGGAACCACCCAAATTCTAATGGTTATCGGGTTGCTGATTATATTGGTTGTTTTTACCGGTTGGGGTTTTTTTGAAGTTAATTTTTCTAATTATAAACCTTTTCTTCCCTATGGTTGGGATTCTGTCTTTATGGTGGCCGGTCTGGTTTTTGTTTCTTATGTCGGGCTTATAGAAGCTTCGGCAATAGCTGAAGAGATAAAGAACCCTCGAGAAACAATTCCCAAAGCAATTATTCTGTCTACAATTATAGTTATTCTCCTTTACGTTTTGGTAATGTTTGTGGTTGCGGGCGTTGCTCCCCACGGATTTTTTGCGGGGACGGAGACCCCTGTTGTGAAGGCGGCTGAGATTTTTATGGGAAATACCGGCATGACGATTTTGGCCTTTGCAGGTCTTTTGGCGACCCTTTCTACGGGGAACGCTGTAATTTTATGTTCACCGAGGTATTCGTTTGCAATGAGCAGAGATGGATTGATGCCGGATTGGCTGAGTGAAGTTCACGGCAAATTTTATACGCCGTATAAATCTATTCTTGTAACCGCAGGGGCGATGATTTTATTGGTTCTTTTTGTCGATGTTATCGGTTTGGCGGAGCTTGCCAGCGCTTTTAACTTGGTGCTCTTTTCACTCATCAACGTCTCGGTAATATTAATGAGAGTCAACAAACCCCTCTGGTTTAAGCCCTCGTTCAGGTCTCCGGGTTATCCCTTGGTGCAGACTATAGGAACGATTGCCTCTTTGAGTTTAATACCGGCGATGGGAGCAATGCCAACGATTGCGGCCCTCCTGTTCATTTTTGGTGGCTTGAGCTGGTATTATCTGTGGGGTAGAGACAGGATAGAAAATAAGAGCGTGGCTTTGGATATCTCCAGGGGTCTAAGAGCCAGGATGGCGTTGTGAAGAATGGATGAAATTAAAAACTGCCCGGTTGATGAAGGACATTACAAGATTTTGCTTCCGCTTAGAGGGACAAAATATAGTAAACATTTAATCTCCATAGCGTGCGCGATTGCTAAAAAAAGGAATGGGAGAATTTTGGCCGTAAAAATGATGAAGTTATCTCCCTCGGTTTCTTTCTCTTCACGAATGGGGATGTTGGGGGACGAATTAAGAGAGACTGAAGAGATGTTGAACCAAATTGTTGAGGACTGCCGGGGATTTGGTGTTGAGGCCGAAGCCACATTAATTTCTTCTTATTCTCCAAAGAAAGACATATTAGAGCTGGCCGAAAAAGAAGGTTGTAATCTGATAGTGCTTGAATGGAAGGGGAAACTTGGAAGGGTTAAGGTGCTGGAAAACGTGGAAGAGTGGATTATGCAGCATGCTTCTTTCGACGTTGTGGCATTTAAAAATAATAAGGGAATAAAAGAGATAAATAAAGTGTTGGTGTCAACCCCCATTGGACCGCATGCGGAGTTTACTGTTTCAATTGCGGGTAGCATTGCTGAACTTGTCGGTGCCGAGATTTCTTTCTTTAGGGTTATAAACCCAAGGGCCAATAAGGAAGAGGTTAAAATAATTGAAGGTTACCAAAACAAACTTGCAAATGTGTCTGGTGTATCGACCGACACGGGAAGTCGTAAGAGTTCAAAAGTAGCTGAGGAGATAGTTCGCGAAACGGAAGGACATGACCTTGTGGTCATGTCCGCTTCGGGCGATTGGGTTTTTAAAAGCATTGGTTTTGGCTCATTGCCCGATGAGGTTATCAGAAAAGCTAAAAGTTCCGTCATTATAGTTAGAAAAGGGATATCAAAGCGTGAAAGTTGGTTTAGAAGGATTAGATATACCATCTGGAAGAAGATATTTTGAAATTTTAGACATGAAACCAAAAAGTTTAAAAGGATTAGGTATACCATCTGGAAACCATCGAGATTTAACTGGTAATAGAAGTGAAGATGTGATTGGGAAGATTAAGAGGGGAAAAATTAAAGGTAAAGCAGCTTATTTCCTCTTCTTATTTGAAATTTGGGACATCTTTTTTATGTTTGGCTTTGGGTTTTGCTGCGTTGGCCAGCTATTCTCTTTGATTTAGATTTGCTCTTTATTATTCCCGTTCCATGGATTACTCCTATTATCACTCCCCTTTTTATATCTGTTCTTTTTCTTACCGGTGCCTTTTTGATTTTTTCCAGAGATAGAATCGTTTTTGGTCTTTTGGATTTGGTTTTTGAAACTTTGGCGGCTTTTATCGTCATTTTGTCTTTTACCCTTAATTATACTGCGGTTTTTAAATCCCCAATGGTGTACGCTTTTCCCGGGTGGTTTTTCTTTCTCGGTGTTATTTTGGGAGTTTTTGTTTTTGTAAGGAGATTGATAGTTGGCTCGTAAGTTGGATGGCGGGTTTGCTAGTTTGTTATATTGCTGAGGCATCATTGCGAGCCACCTGCCCGCCAATATTGGCATAATAGGCGTAGGCAGGCGGGTCAACGGGAGCGTGGCAATCTCCGATGTATCCTTTGTGGTTTTTTTCACTGGAACCTGCTAAAATTTTCCATTATGACAAGGCCGGTTACAACCATTCAAAGAGCAAGGTTGCTTATCAAAGGTGTCGTTCAAGGCGTTGGCTTCAGACCTTTTATCTACCAGCTTGCGCACGATTTCTCTTTAAACGGCTGGGTGTTAAATTCATCTAAGGGTGTTGTAATTGAAGTCGAAGGGATAACGGAGGATGTTAACGGTTTTATCAAAGAGATCGAGATAAAACCTCCCCCGCTTGCTCTGATAGAGAGTCTTGAATGTGAGGTTTTGCCTCCCGCTGGCTATGAGTCTTTTATTATCAAGTCGAGCCTGCAAGAAGATGAAAAGTTTTTATTAATCTCCCCCGATATAAGTATCTGTGATGATTGCTTGCGTGAGTTATTTGACCCAAAGGATGGACGTTACCGCTATCCCTTTATAAATTGTACCAACTGTGGGCCACGGTTCACCATAATTGAGGATATCCCTTATGACAGAGAAAAGACGACCATGAAGAAGTTCAAGATGTGTGAGCGTTGTCAAAAGGAGTATGATGATCCCGCAAATCGCAGATTTCACGCTCAGCCGAATGCTTGCGCGGATTGTGGCCCCAAGCTTACGCTAGTGAGGAGTCGGGAGCTAGGAGTCGGTAGTGAAGAAATTAATTCTGATGACCTAGTTAAGGGAACAATCACATTGCTCAAAAAAGGAAGAATTGTAGCCATCAAGGGTTTGGGCGGATTTCACCTCGCTTGCGACGCGGAAAACGATGAGGCGATCTCCAGGTTAAGGGAAAGAAAAAGGCGCTTTGGCAAACCGCTGGCGGTTATGATGTCCGATATCGACACAGTTAAAAAATTTTGCTTTGTGAATGAAAAAGAAGAGAAATTGCTTTTAAGCTACAGACGGCCGATAGTTCTTTTAAAGATGTTTCCCAGCTCAACCATCTCCGATTTGGTCGCTCCAAATAACAACTATCTTGGGGTCATGCTTCCCTATACGCCGCTTCATTATCTGATTTTAAAGGAATCGAATATGGTTTTGGTCATGACAAGCGGGAATTTGAGCGAGGAGCCAATTGCCTTTGAAAATGATGAGGCCATGGAAAGACTGGGCGATATTGCCGATTACTTCTTGCTTCACGACAGGGACGTATATTCGAGGTATGACGATTCAGTGGCGAGGGTGTCGGACGGCAAAGAGGTGATGATAAGGCGGGCCAGAGGATACGCTCCCCTTCCCATACATCTACCCTTTGAATCAAAGGAAATACTTGCCTGTGGACCGGAGCTTAAAAATACATTTTGTTTAACTAAAGGCAAACACGCTTTCATAAGCCAGCATATCGGTGATATGGAAAACCAGGATACTTTGGAGCATTTTGAGCAAACCCTGGCACTTTATAAAAGGTTGTTTAGAATCGAGCCAAAAATTATCGCCTATGATCTTCACCCCGAGTATTTGTCAACTAAATTTGCGAAATCTCTAGAAGGCATGAAACTTATAGGGGTTCAGCATCACCACGCCCACATAGTCAGCTGCATGGTGGAAAATGGCATCGAGGATAAGGTTATCGGGGTGTCTTTCGACGGGACGGGTTATGGTACCGATGGAACAATTTGGGGAGGGGAATTTTTAGTTGCCGACTGGAAGAGCTTTGAAAGGTATGCTCATCTTCGCTATGTGCCTATGCCAGGTGGAGAGGGAGCCATAAAGAAGCCCTACAGGATGGCCTTGGGATATCTATATAGTTTCTTCGGGGGCAAAATTGAGGAACTTGATATAGATTTTTTAAAGGGATTAGATGAAGTCGAGCTCAAAAATATTAGGATTCAAATCGAGAAAGATCTGAATTCTCCCATGACATCAAGCTGCGGTCGCTTTTTTGACGCGGTCTCTGCTCTTGTGGGCGTATGTGATGTGGTTGATTATGAAGGTCAGGCGGCTATAGAATTGGAAATGGTTGCGCAAGCAGATGTTGACGAGAGGTACGATTTTAAATTGGAAGAAAATTCAAGAAAAACACAGTTATCTTCGCTAATCGTAGATACGAAACCTATTATTATGGGAGTGATCGACGATTTAAAAATTGGTCTATCAAATTCAGAAATATCTGCCAAATTTCACAATACCGTCGCTGCTTTCGTGATTGCCGTTTGCAATAAGTTGAGAGAAGAGAAGGGAATAAATAAGGTGGTTTTGAGCGGAGGGGTCTTCCAAAATTTGTTTTTAAGTAATAAACTTATGCGAGAGTTGCGCGATAAAGGTTTTAAAGTATATTTTCAAAGGAAGGTGCCCTGCAATGATGGTGGCATCTCTTTGGGGCAGGCGGTCATCGCCAATTTTTCCGTTTAGGAGGTTTTTTCTATGTGTTTGGCTGTTCCCGGGAAGGTTGTTCGACTGAAGGATTTAGACATGGCTGATGTGGAAATTGGAGGTATTGAAACAGAGGTTGGCCTTCAACTGGTTTCCGATGTTAAAATTGGTGAATATGTTCTCGTTCACGCCGGCTATGCTATCAATAAGATAGACGAAGAGGGTGCTAAAGAGATGATGAAAC
>NZ_JAUSCH010000025.1 GCF_030651595.1 Candidatus Oleimmundimicrobium sp.
AGAAAGTCGAGAAGATTTCCGGTATTTCTGCTGATTCCTTGCGAGAAGCAGCGCGATTATTTGCCTCAGCCAAAAATGGAGCAATTTTTTATTGTATGGGAATAACTCAGCATACAAGCGGCACCGATAATGTCCTCTCCATTGCCAATTTGGCGATGCTTACCGGAAATATCGGAAGGCCCGGAACGGGGGTTAATCCTTTGAGGGGACAAAACAATGTCCAAGGGGCTTGTGATATGGGGGCTCTCCCTAATTGCGTAAGCGGATATCAAAACGTTTGCGATTCGGGGGTTATTGATAAATGTAAAGATATTTGGGGAGTAAAACTTCCGGAAAATATCGGGCTGGGTGTCACTGAGATGGTGGATGCCGCATTGCGAGGCGAAGTAAAGACAATGTACATCGTGGGCGAAAACCCTATGCTTTCTGACCCCGATTTGAGTCATGTGAAAGAAGCTTTTGATAAATTGGATTTCCTGGTTGTTCAGGACATATTCTTAACTGAGACTGCTGAACTGGCCGATGTTGTATTACCGGGGGCTACCTTTGCTGAAAAGGATGGAACATTTACCAATACTGAGAGAAGAGTCCAAAGGGTAAGAAGAGCCATTTCTCCTATTGGCAACTCAAGGCCCGATTGGTTAATAATCTGCAATTTAGCGAAGGCCATGGGCTACGACATGGAATATACAACAGTTGGTGAGATTACCAAGGAGATTGCAAATATTACTCCAACCTATGGCGGAATAACATTTGAGAGAGTGAGCAGAGAAAGTGTTCAGTGGCCGTGTCCCGACGCAACGCATCCGGGGACGCCAATTCTTCATACCGAAAAATTTGCGCGGGGATTAGGTAAGTTCCACGCTGTTGAATACAGGCCGCCAGCAGAAGAACCCGATGAAGATTACCCGTTTATCTTGACCACCGGGAGACTTTTGTATCACTATCACACCGGCACGATGACCAGGCATTCTATGGGTCTTGACGAGGTCTGTAAAGAGGCCAAAGTTGAGATAAATCCCGAAGATGCTAAAAAGCTTAAGATAAAAGATAATGATTGGGTTGCTTTGATTTCACGTCGCGGAAAAATAAAGGTTAAAGCATGGGTGACTCCTCGCGTTCCCAAAGGAACTGTATTTGTGCCTTTCCACTTTAAAGAATCTCCAATAAACATGCTTACCAACTCCGCGCTCGACCCGATATCAAAAATTCCCGAGCTTAAGGTGTGCGCGGTGCGTGTAGAAAAAATAAAGAGCAAGTAGGCGGGGAAGCACGACTACTTGCCCATCTAAGGATTTCTTTTTTGTGGGCGGGCAACAAGCTCTTGATTGCCTGCCGATAGGCAGGGCACCTAAAAAATGATATGGCTGATGGCAGATGGCTAATAGAGTATGGAGTATGGAACAGTTCTTTCTCGTCATTGCGAACGACCAAAGGGAGTGCGGCAATCTCATAAGCAGCAGATAGCTTAAAACTTATTGCTTATGGCAGAGCAATGAGCTATGAACAACGAACTAAAAATCTCCCCACTTTCGACTAATAGACTCCCGACTAAGAGGCTGGAGACTGGGAGTTATCTTGCGGGATAATTTAAAAAATTAAGAAATTCCTCTAATTATCCCCATTTCCACAGGGTTATCCACAATATATTGGGTGGATTTATCTAAATAGCCATAGATGTTGTATTCTTCCTTGCAAAAGAAGGCTTTATTTCTCTTCCTCTTCCTTCCTTGCCTCGGAATATTGTTTAAGCTTTTCATTTATGGTTCTTATGCTGTCGCGAAGGCCCTTTTTTATGTCCTTTTCAAGCTGGCCGCTCTTGGCATCTTTGATGAACTTATCGAAGGCATCGGTTAGAGTATCGAAGCCATCTGCTACTTGTTCTCTCAATCTCCTTGTTTTTTCACTCTCCACGGTTGTCTTAAACACTTCTTTTAGTTGAGAGCCCATTACTTTTAATTCAGCGATGATGTCCTCAAGTTTTGGTTCTTCATTTGTCTTTTTTTCTTCCATTTTCTCTCTCCTTGTCCGTTTTTATTTGGAGTCAATCTCCCTGCTTATAGTTTTTGAAGTTGGCGTGAGGCCTTTTAAAAATTTAATGTGTCGGATTATGTATGTATTTTTTTCGGGAGTTTCTATGGTTAAGGTCATGGTATCTTCTTCGATGGCGAAGTAGGTTAAATTTACCCCTCTTTGAACAGCCCAATCTTCGGCAACATTTTGAGCTTCCTCAACAGAACCGGTAAGGTAATAACAGCATCCGGCTGCCATAGCAATTTCGTCTGTTACAACGTAACTTTGCCAATTACTCAACACAATCATAGCTACATCGTTTGTAATAATGATTACGACTATAATAGCTAAAATTATTTTAGCTATGGTTATGAGCCATTCATCGAGCCACTCTCTCATAGTTTTATTCTTTCACTTTTTTGTTTTTGAAAATCCAGGCTATGGCTGTACTTACAATTACTATTAGAGCAAAAATTATAATTAAAAGAAAGAAATTGATTTTTTATCTTTTTTCTTTTATTTTTCATAATAAATATATTCCTCTCACAAGATTTGAGAAGGATTGTTAGGTAATATAGAGAAATGTTTATAATAACAATATAGAAAAAAATTTGTAAACAGGAAGGACGACTTTAATGAGTTTAAAAAATCGCAAAAATAGTCTCACAGATAATCTGGAAATACCTAAAACGTTGCCTTTGATACCACTGAGGGACTTGATTATCTTCCCAAATCTTGTAGTCCCTCTTTTTGTAGGAAGGGAGCGGTCCATAAATGCGTTGGAAGCGGCCATGCGTGAAAATCATTTGGTGGCTCTGGCTGTGCAGAAGGATGTTGAAGTGCAAGATCCGCTTCCTGAAGATATTTATGATGTGGGTTCGGTTGCTATTGTTATGCAGGAGCTGAAACTTCCTGATGGTACGGCAAAAGCTCTTGTAGAGGGGAAGGCTCGTGTAAAGATAAAAAAGTTTATTCAAACTGATCCTTATTTTAAAGTTGAGATTGAGACTGTTGAGGAAACAGCCGTAAAAGACATTGAGGCGGAAGCTTTGATGAGAAATCTCATCTCTCAGTTTGAAGAATGTGCCAGGCTAGGGAAGCCAATTCCTCCAGAGGTTTTGGTTGCGGCCTTAAATATCGACGAGCCGGGTAGGCTTGCTGATTTTGTGGCCTTTCATTTGAATCTAAAAACTGAAGGCAAACAAGAGATATTGGAGGCCATCCGTCCCAAGGCGCGCCTGCAAAAAGTATCTGCTTTATTGACCAAAGAACTTGAAATTTTGGAGCTTGGAAGCAAGATTCAGAGCAGAGTAAAAGAGCAGATGACCAAGACTCAAAAAGAATATTTCTTAAGAGAACAGCTGAGAGCAATTCAAAAAGAACTGGGAATTGCAGATGAGCGTACCGTCGAAGCTCAAGAATTAAGGGAAAAAATAGCTAAAGCGAAGATGTCGGAAGAAGTAGAGAAAAAAGCCCTCAAGGAAGTTGATAGACTTGAAAATATGCCTCCCGCTGCCGCGGAAGCTTCCATAGTTAGAACATATGTAGATTGTTTAATTGAATTGCCTTGGCGCAAAAAATCTAAGGAAAAGTTGGACATTAAAAAAGCAGAAAGAATTCTCAATGAAGATCATTACGGATTAGAAAAAGTAAAAGAGAGAGTGCTCGAGCACCTTGCCGTTCGCAAACTTGCTAAAGATAAAATGAAGGAGGCCATCCTCTGTTTCGTTGGTCCTCCTGGTACGGGTAAAACTTCAATTGGTAAGTCAATTGCAAGGGCTCTTGGGCGGAAATTTATCAGAGTTTCTTTAGGCGGAATGCGCGATGAAGCTGAAATCAGAGGGCACAGGCGTACTTATGTAGGCGCTTTACCGGGAAGAATAATTCAAAATATCAAACAGGCGGGTATAAATAATCCCGTTTTTATGATGGACGAGATTGATAAAGTCGGAGCTGATTTTCGGGGCGATCCAACCTCTGCTCTTCTTGAGGTTCTCGACCCGGAACAGAATAATTCTTTTAGTGACCACTATCTTGAAGTCCCCTTCGATCTCTCCGATGTTATGTTTATAACCACGGCAAATATTTTGGATACTATACCACCGGCTCTTAAAGATCGGATGGAGGTTATTAATTTTCCTGGTTATACGGAAGAGGAAAAACTAAAAATTGCTCAGCAGTTCCTAATGTCTAGGCAGCTTGAAAACCACGGACTCACGAAAAATGATTTAAGGATTACAGAGGGAGCTATAAGAAAAATAATAAGAGAGTACACACGAGAAGCCGGAGTAAGAAATCTCGACCGAAAAATAGCTACTATATGCCGGCAAATTGCCAGAAAGATTGTTGAGGGAGAGAGGAAACTCTTTAAAGTAACCCTCGACAATCTATCCGATTTTTTGGGCCTGCCACAATTTAGCTATGGTTTAGCAGAAGAGAAAGATGAGATTGGAGTGGCTACAGGGCTTGCTTGGACCGAGGCAGGAGGAGACATTATATTTGTTGAATCTACCTTAATGAAGGGGACCGGCAAACTTATTCTTACAGGTCATCTTGGCGAAGTTATGCAGGAATCTGCCCAGGCAGCTTTAAGTTATGCCCGCTCAAAAGCCGAAGAATTTGGTGTCCCGGTGGACTTTTGCGATAAATGTGATATCCATATTCACGTTCCCGCTGGCGCGATACCAAAAGATGGACCTTCTGCGGGAGTTACTATAGCAACTTCTCTTATATCTGTTTTGACGAAGATTCCTGTAAGAAAAGATGTTGGAATGACCGGCGAGATTACTTTACGCGGGCATGTGTTGCCAATTGGGGGGCTTAAAGAGAAGATACTCGCTGCCCACAGAGCTGGTTTAAAGAAAATAGTTATTCCGAAGAAAAACGAGAAAGATTTGGAGATAGTTCCGGAGCAAGTTAGAAAGGAATTGAAATTTGTCTTTGTTGAAAATGTAACCGAAGCTCTCAAAGTTGCTTTAACAAAACCTCTTAAACCTAAGAAATTTACCAATAAAGGTGAAAAATGAGGGTTGGCATAATTTCCGATACTCATGTCAAGAACAAAGAAGACTTAAAACGCTTGGAAGAAATTGTTAATCATTATTTTGTGGGTGTTGATATGATTCTTCACGCGGGTGACATGGTTGACTTGCGAGCTCTTGAGATTTTGAGGAGGGTGGCTCAGACGGTTGCGGTTAGAGGAAATATGGACTTTCCCGAAACCAAACAAGTGTTGCCGGAAAAAACGGTTGTTGAAGCAGCCGGATGCAAAATTGGCCTGATACATGGATGGAGCCCTGCGGCTGGTCTACCTCAGCGTGTAAGAAAAGAGTTTAAGAATGTTGACTGCATCGTCTTTGGCCACAGTCACGAGGCTTTTAATCGAGACATTGATGGTGTTTTGTTATTTAACCCCGGAAGCCCAATGGACAGAGCTTTTAACACCCAAAATTCTGTTGGTTTTTTAAATATCAACCAATCCGCCGAAGAGCGTTGTGATAAAATCTTTGGTGAAATAGTTAAGATTTAGCAGGGTTTATCTTAGAAAACGAGCGCACTGAGGCATTAAAGGTTTCTTTTTTTGCCGGTTTTACTGACTTTATGGCATGTTTAAAGATTAACTCTTTACCGGATTTAGTCTTTAAAACCAAAGAATAGTCATCGTACGCGTTAAGGGTTCCCCTCCAAATTTCATTTCCCACACCAAGGATTTCTATCTCTTCTTGGCTGTGGTGGATTGTCTTAAGAAATTCATTTTGGGCAAAACCCTTATTTCTTTGAGGTTGATATCTTGTTTCTGGTTTTTCTGTCGTTTTGGGTTCGGGTTTTTTCTCGTCTTTTTTTACTTGGGGAGTTTCGGGTTCTTTTTGAGAGGGTTCAGATAGTTTCTTTTTAGCCATTGCTTCATTGAATGCTTTTTGCATTCGGTTTGAATCTGGTTCCTGACTTAATTTTTTCAAACGATTCACCACCTCGCCTATATCCGCGGCACATTTCTCACAAATATCGGCCCTTATCCGTTGTTTTGTTAATTCTAAATTATCGTACATTGCTGTATTTAAAACCCAAAGTTTTTCCGTTTTTTTACCACAAATTTGACAGTTACCTTCTTTCATTACATACCGTCCTTTGGGTTAGTTGCCTTAAAGCAAAATATAATACTTTATTTAAAAAGAGTCAAAATATAATGAAAAGTTATATTTAATTTATAGAGTAAAGAAGGTTAAAGCGAGATTATAGCGAATGATATATTAAGCTCAGAATGGTGGATTAAGAAATTTGTTGGGGCTAAAGAGCTATGGAGAAATAGTTTTTTCTGCAGTTTTGAAGCCCCAAGAAGTTTGGCAGAAGTCATTATTTAAAGAAAGAGAATTTATTACTCTCTTTAGGTGAGCCTCGTGGGGTGTGATGACGATGCGAAGGTCATTCTGGGCTTATTTTTATAATATTTCATAGAAGGAAAATAGATGGAAAAAAAGATTCCAACCTCCATAATGACCCAACATCCAGATGCGACGACTTATGTGCCGATTCAAGAAGAGCCGAAAGAAGCCATATTTTCACTTACTCCCGCGCCTGAGGGGTTAGGGATTGAAGAGGCGATGGTTGATTTTGAGGGAAAATTAACTCCTTACCAGCAAACTTCTCAGATAGTCATGGGTCTTCTAAGCAAAGGAATTGTCCCGGGGAAGGATGTTTTTGTGACTCCTCGAATTCCCAGTGGAATTGAGGAGGGGGTTTTCAGACAACTTATGGCTCTCATGTCCGTGGTTGAATCAAATTATCAGGCCTGGAAGAAATCAAAAACATATGCTATTAAAGAAGTTATATTGCCTATGTGCTCCGGTGCTGAGGAAATTCTTTCTGTGCGAGAGAGAATCATCGATGTTATCGAGCTTGCACATAAAGAGTTTGGCTTAAGTAAAGACCGGGATCTTATTCAAGTGATTCCGCTTATAGAGACCGTGCCTCAAGTACTCGATGTTTATTCAATTTTTAAGGACTATTTGATTGGGTGCAAGAAAATTGGGCTTAAAACCGATAGGTTGCGCTTCATGCTGGGGTTTTCCGACCTCGCGCTTACTTATGGCATGGTGCCGTCTGCTCTTTTAAGTAAAATCGCTATTGCGGATAGTTATCGTCTTCAGAAGGAATTTAAGGTAGAGATAGCTCCTATTTTAGGAGGAGGAGTCCTTCCTTTTAGAGGCCATCTATCTTTGGAAAATATAGATAACGTCATCAGGGACTATGGTGGGGTTCGCACGTTAACCATTCAATCTGCCATGAGGTACGATCACGGGTATGATAAAACGAGAAAATTGGTGGAAATTCTAAAGGAGAAACTTCCTTCTTCAACTCCCTTGAAATTTGACGAAAATCTTCGCTCTGACTTGGTGAACATAGTTGGCGTTTTTGTTAAGCATTATTTGGTTTGTTTTTATGACTTAATAGACATTGTCAGCAAAATTTCTGACCTTATTCCAAGACAGCGAGATCGTTTGGCGAGAAAAAGTGAGGTGGGTTACGCTCGTGATTTACCTCATCCCCTTGAGCTGTCGGGTTTTTTGACGGATGAAGCTCTCACCGGCGAAATTAGAAAGTTATATAAGAAAGGGAAACGCGAGTTGCCGAGGACCATATCTTATACGGCCGCTCTTTATAGTATTGGTCTTCCGCCGGAGATAATCGGAGCGGGTAGGGGTCTAAGAGAAGTAGATGAACGCTATGGCAGAAGAGTTTTGGATTTGCTTCTTGATAATTATGTTGGGCTAAAGAACAATCTTGCTTTTGCTTACAAGTTTGTCCATCTTGCCAATGCGGCTGAATTTTTACCGTCAAAAGTAATCTCGCTTGTGGAAGAAGACCTTAGGTTCATTGAAAAATATTTGGGAATAAGATGGTATGAAAAAACCAAACAAGATAAATTCTATGGCACGATTTTGGAGACAATGAAACCGATGCTTAAGCAGGTTATAGGCGTGGAGGAAGAGTCGATAATTAGCGACGAGGGTCTTGAGTCCGGTCTTATAAATGAATGGATTTTAAGGCTCGGCAAAATGAGGGGAAGTCTTGGTTAACAGATTTCCTCAGCGAACGAGAATTCAATCTTTATTGATCTGGGTTCCTCCCGTTTCATGGATGGCGGTGATATTCTTTTTTTCCTCTTTGCCGGCTTCGGATGCCCCGTCTTTCTTGCCCGATTACGTCTTTCATTTCTTTGAATATGCGGTTCTTGGTTTCTTGTTTTTAAGGGCGTTTAGTGGGCATAAAACAACTTCAGTGAAGGCTCCCCCTTGGGCCGCCAGTGCGAGCATCATTTACGCCGCTTTAGATGAGCTACACCAGTTTTTTGTTCTGACCCGGGATTGCAGTTTTAAGGATTTTGTAGTTGATGTTGCGGCGGTTTTATTTGTTGTATTGGTTGCTGTTTTAGTTAAGAGAAAGAAGATAAAATAGGGGCTAGCTATAGCTCAACCAATATGCAAGTGAGGGTACGGATTACTCCTTTGATTTTTTGGATTTTTGCAACCACCAGATTACCTAAGGTATTGAAGTCAGGTGCTTCTACAAAAGTAATTGCATCGTATGGCCCCGTTACGGCATCTATGGATGTTACTCCTTCAATTTTTTTTGCTTGTTTAACGATGTTGCCTGCTTCTCCCGCTTCGGCTGTAATTAGAATGTATGCGTTAACCATGGAATTCACCTCCTTGATTAAATTCTACCATTAGAAGTCACGATATACTTAATTATTCTCAATTTTTTTGGTGACTTTTTAAGTTTATTCCAAATCTGTTTCCATGCAATAAGAATTGACTTGTGGTATATTCATTCTACTGTTTTTGTATGGTAAATTAGCAGGAAAATGTTTTTAGATAACGAAGTAAACCGTGCTTCTGTCATTGGGTAAAGCAAAGGAGGAAGATGATGACGGAAAAGAAAAAATATCTGCGGAAGCTCTCTGCTGTTGACGAAATTTTGGAGCTTTCTGCTATGAAAGATTTAATCTCAAATTATCCTCGCATGGTGGTGGTAAATGCGGTTCGTACTGTAATCAATAAACTCAGAAAGACAATTATTGAAGCTAAAAAAGATGATGAGCTGAAGGATATATCGTTGGAGCCGGAGGATTTAGTTCCTCTCGTGTCTGAGCTGGTTAAGGAAGTTATGTCCCCCAGTTTAAGAAGGGTGATAAATGCAACAGGAGTAGTTGTGCATACGAATCTGGGTCGCTCAATTCTCGCGCCATCGGCTGTTGATGCTGTACTTAACGTGGCGAGCAGCTATTCAAACCTCGAATTTAATTTAGACAAAGGAGTAAGAGGGGACAGGCATTCACACGTAGAGAGCTTGCTCTGTGCTTTAACTGGGGCCGAGGCGGCCATGGTTGTCAACAATAACGCAGGAGCAGTCCTTTTGGCTTTAAGTACAATTGCTAATGGTAAAGAGGTAGTTATTTCCAGAGGGCAACTTGTGGAGATTGGTGGGTCTTTCAGAATACCTGATGTTATGCGCCAAAGCGGAGCAATCTTAAAGGAAGTGGGTGCGACCAATAAGACGTATCTCGAGGATTATCGGGAGGCGATAGGTGAAGAGACGGCTCTTCTTCTTAAAGTTCACACCAGCAATTTTAAAGTTGTGGGTTTTGCTGCTGAAGTCTCACTTCAGGATTTAGTGACTTTAGGTAAAGAGCACAACCTGCCTGTTATGGATGATTTGGGCAGTGGTGTCTTTCTTGATTTGTCAGAATACGGCCTTCCTTCTCATGAACCAACGGTATGTGAATCAGTTAAGGCTGGCGCTGATATTGTTACTTTTAGTGGGGATAAACTCTTAGGTGCACCGCAGGCCGGGATAATTGTCGGCGAAAAAAAATTAATTGAGCAGATGAAAAAAGATCCGTTAACACGGGCGTTGCGTGTTGACAAATTAACACTTGCGGGACTGGAAGAGACTTTGAGGTTATATCTTGACCCCGCAAAAGCAATTGAAGAGATACCTACCCTCAATATGATTTTAACTCCCCTTCTTGAGTTGAAAAAAAAGGCGGCAAAACTTGCAAGGAAAATTAATGAGAAAATTGGCACGAAATATTTAGTTGAAATTATCGAAGATACATCAAGAGTTGGTGGCGGGGCCCTGCCTCTTGTAGAACTTCCCACAGCGGTTGTTGCTCTATCCGCAAAAAATCTGTCTGTTTCTAAATTGGAAAGCAAGCTTAGAAAATCTGACCCGTCGATTATATCCAGGGTTCATGAAGATAAAGTTTTTTTGGATGTCCGGACAATTCAACCTGAGGAAATAGAGGAGATAGTTGGAGTTTTGGCGACGATTTGTTAGAATTTTTAATTCTTAGATTATCGCCTTTGAGGTGAGTTTTTGAAAAATATAATTATTGGGACAGCGGGTCATATTGACCACGGAAAAACAACTCTAATAAAAGCTTTAACTGGAGCAGACACAGATCGCTTAATTGAGGAGAAAAAAAGAGGAATTTCTATAGATCTCGGTTTTGCCCAATTTCAATTGCCCGGTGGAAATGTTGCAGGGATAGTTGATGTTCCGGGTCACGAGCGGTTTGTTAAAAACATGTTAGCCGGGGCAACGGGAATGGATCTTGTTTTGTTAGTTGTAGCGGCTGATGATGGGGTAATGCCACAAACAAAAGAACACTTAGCTATCGCCAATCTTTTGGGAGTGAAAAAGGCTGTAGTAGCGGTGACGAAAGCCGATTTGGTTGATGATGATTGGCTCGATTTAGTAATAGAAGACATTAAGGGTGTTTTAAAAGGAACTTCTTTTGCGGATTCTCCAATAATACCCGTTTCTGCCATTAAGAAAACAGGCATTGAAGATTTAATAAAAGAGGTAGATAGAGTTGCCAGAGAGGTAACCGAGAAAGATTTAAATTCCCCTTATAGATTGCCTATCGATAGAGTTTTTTCTTTAAAAGGAGCTGGCACGGTGGTTACGGGCACTCTTTGGTCCGGAGAAATGTCTGTGGAAGAGCAAGTCGTAATTTTGCCAAGTGGGCTCAATGCACGAGTTAGAAGCTTACAGGTACACGATAAACCGGTTGAAACAGCCTACGCGGGCCAGCGTGTCGCAGTTAATCTTGCGGGCCTAAACCGGGAAGATGTCAAAAGAGGCGATGTCATACTCCCCTTGGGTTATTTGAAGCCAACAAGTATCTTTGATGCCAAATTCCATCTTTTAACAGATGCGCCAAAATCTCTAAAAAACAGGACAAGAGTTAGAATTTACCACGCTACGCACGAGGTTTTAGGCAGGATAATTTTTCTCAATAAAGACGAGCTAAAGCCAGGGGAAAGTGATTTTGTCCAATTTAATTTAGAGGCTCCAATAGTTCCAAGGTATGGGGACAGGTATGTTGTTCGACAGTATTCCCCGGTTTACACCATTGGTGGAGGCAGAATCATAGATGGGCATCCGCGTAAACATAAACGGTTTAGGCCTGATGTGATTTCTAAATTGGAAATTTTAGAAGGAGGCAATCTTAAGGAGATTGCGGGGCTTATCTTCAAAGAATCTTCCACTACGCCCATGACTAAAGACGATATTATTGTCCATTATGAGTTTTCGAGAGATGAGTTAGATGTAATCCTTGAATTGTTTTTAAAAGAAGGGAAATTATTGTCTCTCCGGGTAGGGGATAATGCTTTTTATATTTTTAAAGAAGGGTATGAGAAATTAAAAATGGCAACTCTTGATTATTTAAAGAAGCACCATGTAGAAAATCCATTGAGCCCCGGAGTGAAAAAAGATGTGATAAGGGCTCAAGTTATGCCCCACCTTTCTTTCAAACAAGCCGATGCTATATTGGGAGAGTTAAATGCCTCCAAGTCGGTAGTTTTAGAAGGAGACATTGTTCGTCATTTTGAAGTTAAGACTGAACTAAGTGGAGAGCAAAAGGGCGAGCTTGAAAAGGTATTGTCTAAGTTGAAAGAAGGTAAATTTGCTCCTCTTACCTTAAATGAACTGGAAAATAATCTTAATATTTCCAAGGATGAGCTTAGAGAGTATTTAAGAATATTGACTTCAAAAGGTGATGTTGTAAGAATAAAACACGATATATTTTATTATAGCGATGCTATTAACGAGATTAAAGATGAGCTGATTAGTTTTCTTAAAAAAAATAAGAAAATGGGTCCCGCGGAATTTAAGGATCTTTTGGGCGTAACTAGGAAACATGCCTTGCCTTTACTTGAATACTTTGATTCACAAAAAATAACTCGAAGGGTCGGAAGCGATAGAGTGCTAAGATAGTCCCAGCCATCAGCCTCCAGCTTTCAGCAAAACCAAAAATTCGGGCATGGAACTGAGGGAACAAGAGAAACCAACAAAACAGTTGCGGTAGATATCTTTGTTTTTAGAAGTTACACTCCGACTCGGTATAGTTTTATGTGGAGAGCGTGAGTTGTAGAAAAATTAAAAATTGAAAAATAACCAACAAGTCAGTAAGCTAATTATTTAGCTGATTTTTATTTGTTAGTTTTTAATTTGCTGGCAGCTGATTATGGGGGCGGATTGGTCCTGGTGGGTCGCCTGGTCTTCAAAACCACGGTGGGGCGTTAAGAGCGTCCTGGGTGGGTTCGATTCCCACACGCCCCCGCCACATTTTTTTGTTAATTATATCAATGTTTTTTAACTTTTAAAATGAAGAAAGACCTGCCAAAATACTAAAAAATTTATCTTGTATTTAAGTATAGAATTAAAAAATAAAATTTATCCTTTAGTCTTGAAAATTATATGCCGATATCTTAATTAGTTTAGTAAATTTTTTTGTCGGTTATCTCTGTTGTATTCATCAACAGGTGGCAAGCAGACAAAGGGGCGACTAATACATGAAAAAAGAGTTTCAAGAAAAACTTGAAATTTTTGAAAAAATCCAATGGCTTATTAAATTAAGATGGATTGTAGTGAGTTGTGCTTTTATTGTTATTTGGCTGACAAAAATGCTGGCCCCGACGGAATTTTTCGCCACTCCATTTTATATATTAGCGGGACTTATTGCTTGCTATAATCTGTTGTTTGGTTTCTATTTGGAATCATTGAACGTAGAAGACGACGAGGATAAAGCCAAAAAATTTGCTAATATGCAGGTATCTCTGGATATAGCTATTCTTGCAATGGTTGTATATTTTACGGGTGGGGCGGAAAGCCCGTTCATCAGTGTTTTCATTTTACATATAATTACGGCCGGGATTTCGCTTACCACTAAAGAAAGTTTTATGCAAGCTACCCTGGCTTTAACTTTAGTTACTTCGATTGTTGTTTTGGAGTATTTTTCCATAATTCCTCATCATGAATTAGCCATACTATATCCTCTTCCTTATAACCAATATACTGATGGAAGGTTTGTAATTACAATAATTTTCAAGTTATCCATCATGTTCTTTTTTACCGTATATCTTATTAGTTATCTCTCGAGTCTTCTTAATAAAAAGCAAGAAGGGACAAGAGAGCTTTCAACTCTTTTAAATATCAGTAAATCGTTGGGATCTACCTTAGAACTCGATAGTATCCTGAACTTAATCTTAAATACGGCAATTTCTGAAACGGGAACTTCTGCTGGCAGTATCGCGCTTTTTGATGAAGAAAAGGAGGAGCTTGGCGTTAGGGCTGCTAAGGGATTTAGTGAAGAATTTTTAAACAAAACGCTTAAGTGGAAGTTGAGAAAAGATGGAGTGACGGATATGATTTTAAAAGGAGAAAAGCCCTTGGTGATTGAAGATTCCTCAAAAGAGCCGGCTTTTAATAGCTCAACATTATTAAATGAGGGGGTTAAATCACTTATAGCTGTTCCCTTGTTTACCGATCATAAAACAATTGGGATTCTTTATGTCGATGATTTTAAACCTCGGGAATTTACCGAAAGTGAAGTGAGATTGGTTTCGTTTCTTGCAACTCAAGCGGCGGTTGCAATAAATAATGCCCAGTTTCATGAGAAAACAAAAAGGCTGGCAATTACAGATGGTTTAACAGGAGTTTATAACCACAGATATTTTAGTGAGACGCTTGAAAGCGAAGCCAAGAGAGCAAACCGGTACCACAGTTCACTTTCTCTAACAATGATAGATGTGGACGACTTTAAAATATATAATGATACTCATGGTCACCTTGAAGGAGATATCTTATTGACAAAAATTGCATATTTTCTCGTCGAATGTACTCGTGAGATAGATTTAATTGCTCGTTACGGGGGGGATGAGTTTGCCATAATTTCTCCCGAGACCGACAAAGAACAAGCTTTTGAAATGGCAGAGAGAATTAAGGCCGAAATTGCAGATAAATTTTTAAAAGAAAGAGAAATTTACGCTATTATTAAATTAAGTTTTGGAGTGGCTTCGTTGCCTTGTGACGCAGTAGACGCCGATGACTTGATTAAGAAAGCTGATGAAGCTTTATATCAGGCGAAGCGGGCAAAAAAGAAAAAAGTATACGCTTTTAAAGCATCAACCAAAGGCGCGTAGACAAATAAGGAGGGATTTTGTGACTTGGGAACATGAGAGAATAGGCGATATTCTCGTAAAGAACAATGTAATTACATCCCAACAACTTACGGAGGCATTGGATGCCCAAAAAACAAGCGGCAAACCACTTGGTGAAACCTTAGTTGAAATTAGGGCAACTACTGAAGAAGAAATAGCAAAAGCTCTAGCAAAACAGAAAAATTTACCGGTGGTTAGTTTGGATGAGTATGAGATTAATTCTCACGCGGTTAGTCTTATTACCGAGAGAATTGCTCGCAGACATATGGCTTTGCCAATCGGTTACGAAGAGGGGAAGCTGGTTCTTGCAATGGCAAATCCTCTCGATATTCACGCCATTGATGACCTGAGGGTGATGACGGGATATGAAATAAAGCCTGTTGTTTGTACCAGCTCGGAGATTAATAGTGCGATTAATAAATTTTTGGCAAGAAGTTCTTCTGTGGAAGAAGCCGTTGAAGCGGCTGAGGGAAGGGAAGCAATTAAAGAAGAGACAGCAAAAGATATTGCTTCCGATGCTCCTGTTGTCAAGCTTGTCAATCAAATAATTGGGGATGCGATTGGGCAAGGAGCTAGTGATATTCATATTGAACCCCAGGAGAAAGATTTTCACGTTAGGTTTAGGGTAGATGGTGTTCTTCATGAAATTATGACGGTGCCCAAAAAAGTCCAAGCTAGTCTTATCTCACGTTTTAAAATAATGAGCGGGATGAACATCGCCGAACACAGGATGCCCCAGGATGGTCGAGCTGCTGTAAGCGCGGGAGGTAAAGAAGTTGATTTGCGGGTTGCAACATTGCCAACTATTTATGGGGAAAATGTAACTTTAAGAATTCTTGATAAGAGCCAAGCTTGTTTAGAACTTAAAGATTTGGGTTTTTCCCCTGATACGCTTGAAGAGTACAAGAAAGCTTATTCCAAAGCATACGGGGCCTTACTAGTTACAGGGCCAACTGGTTCAGGTAAGTCTACAACTATTTATTCTACATTGAATGTGATTAATTCCCCGAAAAAAAAGATAATTACAGTAGAGGACCCTGTAGAATATCGTTTGCCTGGGATACTCCAAATTCAGGTAAATCCTTCGGCAGGGCTTTCATTTGCTGCCGGATTAAGGTCTATTCTTAGATGTGACCCTGATATTATCATGGTGGGCGAAATAAGAGATTTAGAAACGGCTAAAATTGCTATTGAATCTGCTTTAACAGGGCACCTTATGCTTTCGACCCTTCATACAAACGATGCGCCTTCTGCTCTCACCAGGCTTATTGAGATGGGTCTTGAACCTTTTTTAGTTTCTTCCTCAATAGACTGTGTTTTGGCACAGCGGTTAGCGAGAAAGTTGTGCAAACATTGTAAAGAGGAGTATAAATTACCGGAAAAAACAGCTAAAGAGATAGGCTTAGGCAACAAAGAAATGAGTATTTATCGTGCGAAAGGATGTAAGAAATGTCTTGATACCGGCTACAAAGGAAGAGTAGGAGTATATGAAGTAATGCCTGTAAGTAGTAGTATAGCGAAACTTTGTGTTGAAAAAAAATCAACGGAAGAAATTCGTGAAGTTGCAATAAAAGAAGGTATGCGGACGTTAAGGGAAGATGGGTTAGAAAAAGTAAAACAGGGCATAACCTCCCTTGAGGAAATAATGAGAGTTGTGGTTTAAAGGGGATAAAAATGTGCTCTAACGTTTGCAATAAATTTGTCAAACGCTTAAAAGAAAAATTGAGCTTTATTAACTCCTCGATAAAGCGAGTGAATTTTCCTACCTTTAAAATTTCCCTCGATATTTCGGTGTTGATTGTTTTGCTCTCTTTTGTTTTGGTAAGTTCAATTTTTTTGCCCGAGGTAATTTTTGACCTTTTAAGTTATGCCCAGCCGATATCTATTTCCGAGTATTTTTGTGAGCCGGTTATTTTAGCTGGTGGAGTTATTGAGCCAGGAGCAAATCCTTTATATAAAGTTGGAGATAAAAAGACTTTTTATGCAAGAAGATTTACAACCGGGGTTGAAGGCGAGGAATACGCTTTAAGTGCTGCCTGCAGGGCGGTTGGACAGTTTTGTTACGTCTTTGTTGAAGAAGGGCAAAAGGTTGATGATTTTTGGATAAATAATCTAAAGGCCGAGTTTGATGAGAAAATATCCCATAAGGAAAAAATTAGAAATCGTTTTGAGTTAACATTTGAAAACGAGGGGAGAGTTGTCTTACTTCTTTTAGATGTTAAAGATGAGTGGAAACCTCAAAAAAGAGAGGAACGTTATATCGCCGGATATTTTTGGGCGGAAAATCAACTACCCGGTTTTAGAAGTCAGACTGGCAATGAAATGGAGCTGTTATATTTAGATATTAACCCTGCCAATCTCACAACAGCAGATTTTTTGGAGACTGTTTCTCATGAGTATGAACATCTTATTAATTGGAGCTTTGCTGAAATTAGAATATGGCTCATTATTTTCTTCCAAACTGGGTTTATAAGTTTCTTCGTGCTTAATTATTTTTTGGGAAGAAAGTGGAAAGGGAAGTTGTAGGTTTTGCTCTTCCGTGAGCCGCAGCTGATTAATAGTTTATTTTTTTATTATTTTGCTATGTAGTTTATTTTGTGGGTTATTCCGGGCTCTTAATTACGAAACTTCATTCTCCTTCATTTTCTTGTTCGCCCAAGAAAACCTGCCTACCGGCAGGCAGGCAGGGCAGAACTCCTCCTCGTTTCACTCTGGGGTCAGACAGATTCGTCTTATTTCCTGAACAATCTATTTTGGAACCTAAAAATGACCCCTCGTTTCACTCCCACCAGGGTTAAAAAAAACAATAAAAAGCTTTTATTTTTGATTTTCCTGGTAGCTGACGGCTGGAAGCTAATGGCTGCTTTTAAACGATATGGCAATTGGCAGATAGCGTATAGCGGATAGCAAATGGTAATTAGAGATGTAGTGACCAGAAAACTAGAGCGGTCATTGCGAGCGAAACGTGGCAATCTTATAAGCAACAGGTGGCTTATAGTGGGTAGCCGGACTTTTCTTGCTAACTCCTCCCTTGACGAGAGGGGTTGAGGGAGGATAAATAAAGGATATTTTTTGGCTTAAATATCTATTTACCAGTCTATTACCGAATTATCGACCGTGCCTACCGGCAGGCAGGGGTTGAATTTTTCTTTACCCCTTACCCTTATTTCTACTCTCTACTCTAAGCTCTTCGCTCTAAAGTCATTTCCTGGTAACTGGTGGCTGGAGACTGGCAGCTGTTTTGGGTTATACTTTTAAGAAAAACTACTTAAGGGAAACTATGAAGCTATTTAGAAAAGGCAGCAAAGGCAAAGGGGTAAAGGACATTCAGGCCAAACTCGCTTTGTTGGGATATAATTTCGGCCCGACGGGTGTTGATGGAGCATTTGGCGACTGTACCGATATGGTAGTAAAGCAGTTTCAACAAGACAGAGGACTTATTGTTGATGGAATAGTTGGTGAGGATACCTGGCGTGAGCTTGTTGAAGCTACCTATAGACTAGGAGAGAGACTTCTCTATTTAAAAATTCCTTATCTGCGAGGAGACGATGTAAAGCAACTTCAGAAATGGTTAAATAGATTAGGTTTTTCTACCGGGGCCGTAGATGGCATATATGGTTTCAGCACCGAGAAAGCTCTGATGGAATTTCAGAAAAATGTTGGGATATCTCCTGATGGCATACTAGGTTCATCCACTCTCGACGCTTTTCATAATCTAAGAAAGATTTTACACGCGGATTTTAAGGTTGCATTTCCATGGGAGGAAAAAATTGAGCCTGTTTCTTCCATCTCGGTTTTTAAAGATCTTGTAGTGGTAGTGGATTTTGGTCATGGTTATCCACCTGACCCGGGAGCCATAGGGCCATCAGGGCTTAAAGAGAGCGAAATTTGCGAAGATTTGGGTCTCCGCTTTGGAAATCTATTGGAACTATTGGGAGCTAAGGTTGTCTATACCAGGCAGCAGGGTCATTATCTTAATTTGTCTAAACGCGCTGCTTTGGCCAATAAAATTGAGGCAAATATTTTCTTAAGTTTTCACCTTAATGGTTCTTCAAATTCAAAAGCCGAGGGGACCAGCACTTATTACTTTGCCGCAGGTGACCAGTTTTCCAAAGAAGGCAAAAATTTGGCATATGCCATTCATGAAGAACTGCTCTCTTCTCTCGAGCGGTCAGATGATCGTGTTCATGGAAGAAATTTTGCGGTTTTAAGGGAGACGAAGATGCCTGCTGCCTTAATGGAGCCGGTTTTTATAACCAACATAGAGGAAGAGAAGTTGCTTAAAGATGAAAATTTTCGCCAGAAGATAGCGATAGCTGTTTTTGATGGTGTTAAGAAGTTTCTGGGAATACGCAGCTAAGGTTGTCAAGAGCTTCTATATGTGTTAGTATTTTTTAATTAATTTTTTAGATATCTTCTATAGGAGGAGATAGGAATTTTAGGTAACACAAGAGCACCAAAAAAGAAAAGTCTTGTATTTTTTACGATAGCTCTTACCATTTTTACTCTTATCTTTTCATCAATTGCTTTTGCTACCCCAAATACTCTAAGCAGTAAACAAAAAAAAGCTGAAGAACTTAAAAAAGAGTTGGACGAATTTGATGAGAGACTGGGCATAGCTACCGAAAAATATAATGAAGCATGTTATTCATTAAACAGGACAAAAAATGAAATAAGGGCAAATGAAGCAAATTTGGCCAAGGCAACTGAGGATTTGACCAGGTATAGGCAGATCCTTAATTTGCGTGTAAAGGGGATTTATAAATACGGAGAGATTAATTGTATTGAGGTTTTCTGCAACACCAAAAGTTTTGAAGATTTAATCACTCAACTTGATGTCTTATTTAGAATAGGCAAAAGCGACGCGGAACTTGTCAAGGCGGTTGCGGAGAAAAAAAATGAGATTGAGGGACATGAAAAAGAACTTGAAATACAGAAAGCAAAACAAGAAAAACTTGCGGCACAATTAAAGGCGGATAAATCTAGCATCGAGAAAGAGATTAAAAAGAGAGATGCTTTATATAGTCAAATTAAAGATGAAATTGTTTATTTAGAGAGAGTAGAAGTTGCCCGTCGCGCGCGATTAATAGAGGATTTCCGTGGTAGAGGGATTAATGTATCGAGAGGTGCTCCTAATAGCGCAGTTGTAGATATAGCTATGCGATATTTAGGGTGTCCTTACCAATGGGGCGCTGCCGGGCCAAATACTTTTGATTGTTCCGGATTTACCATGTTTGTCTATGCTAAGATAGGCATTGGCCTTCCTCACTCAAGCAGAGCTCAATATAGTTACGGGGCGCGGATAAGCAGGGACCAGCTTCAGTCTGGTGACCTTGTTTTCTTCGGACGGCCTATTCATCATGTTGGTGTTTATGTGGGTGGCGGAAACTTTATTCACGCTCCACATACGGGTGATGTTGTCTCAATTGACAGTTTAAGCAGTAGGAGCAATTATGTGGGAGCTTGTCGGCCTTAGACAAACATCAAATGAAATTCTTCGATAAGATTTTGAGAATTCAGACTAAAAAACCGGTTGAGATTGTGGATATTACTTCGCAGATTTCTCAATTAGTTCAGGAAAGCAAAATTAACAAAGGCATAGCAATAGTTTATTCTCCCCATACAACCACAGCGCTTATAATAAACGAGAATGAGCCCGGCCTTATTAAAGATATTGAGGGAGCCGTTAAAGATATTGTTCCTTGGGGCAAAAATTACGCCCATAACGCGATAGATAATAATGCGCCTTCACATATAGTCGGTTCGTTTCTAGGAAACAGCTTGAATTTAATTATTAGCAAAGGTAATTTAGAACTAGGTACATGGCAAAGTATTTTTTTTGTCGAATTAGATGGGCCTCGTTCCAGAAAGGTTTTGGTCAGGATAGTTGGAGAATAGAACGGCCTTACTTTATGACCCAATCTATTTGAAACATTTTGCCGGTTTTGGTCATCCTGAAAGGCCGGAAAGACTCACGGTTACCTTATCTATTCTTGAAGAAAAAAACATCCTTTCTAAATTAATTAAAATTAAACCCCAAAAAGCTTCACCAAAGGAGATTACTTCAGTTCACTCATCCCTTTATCTAAAGGAAGTTGAAGATTTGGCTTCAAGAGGCGGAGGCAATCTTGATTCTGATACGGTTATTTCCTCCGATTCTTATGAAACTGCTTTATTCGCGGCAGGGGCAGTTATAACGGCGGTCGATAAGGTGCTCGATGGAGCAGTGGATAACGCGTTTTGTTTGGTAAGGCCTCCCGGTCATCACGCAACTTCTCGAAAAGGTATGGGCTTTTGTATTTTTAATAACCTTGCCGTGGGAACAAAGTATGCTCAAAAGCGCGGTCTCTCTCGCATTTTAATTTTGGATTGGGATGCTCATCATGGTAACGGTATCCAGGAAATATTTTATGAAGACTCTAGCGTGCTTTACATATCGCTTCACCAGTATCCTTTCTTCCCCGGTTCTGGTTATTATGATCAAGTTGGGGCAGGCGGAGGGAAGGGTTTTACAGTTAATCTTCCTTTGTCTGCGGGAACGGGTGATGTACTTTGTATGAAAATTTTTGATGAAGTGGTAAATCCTATAGCTTACCAATTTAAACCGGAGCTCATAATGGTTGCGGGGGGTTACGATGGTCATTTCGCGGATCCACTCACCTCTTTAAAATTAACTGTTCCTGGATATTCTAAACTTACTAAAAAGGCTTTGAATCTTGCGGATGATATTTGCGGCGGCAAGCTTGTGGTTTCTTTAGAAGGAGGATATGAGCTTAAGGCCTTATCGCACTCAATTGCTGCTACTTTAAACGAGATGGGCAACTTTGGTTTAAAGATTAAAGACCCACATGGATTACTTGTTTCTGCTGATAAAGTGGATTTAAGTGTTATCGATAAAGTTAAAAAAGTTCAAAAAGAGTTTTGGAAAATTTAAAGAATTTTTTAATTAGAGCTTGTTGGAAATGGAGGAAACGATTATGAAAATAACTGGTTTATTAAGCAATATGTTGAAGGAGATGATGAAGGAAGATGCCTCTGACATTCATTTAAAAGCGGGGAGTCCTCCTTGTTTTAGGGTGCAAGGTCGCCTCGTTTTATCCAATAGCTCTTCTTTATCTGCTTCTGATGTTGAAGAGATAGCGCGTTTAATTATGGGCGAGGAGCGGTTTTCTAAACTCAAAGATGTTAGAGATTTTGATTTTGCGCATAGTCTATCTGATCTTGGGCGCTTTAGAATTAACATTTCACTTCAAAGGGAAAGTGTGGCCATAGCTATCCGAAAGGTTTTTGCTGGAGAGCATTTAAACATTGATGAGTTAGGGCTTCCCCCAGTGATAAAGAAATTGGTCAGTGAGCCGAGAGGACTAGTTTTAGTTACCGGAACAGCAGGTAGTGGAAAAACTACAACGCTGGCAGCCATGATAAATCATATAAACAAAACAAGAAGAGCTCATATAGTTACGATTGAAGACCCCATAGAAGTTTTACATGAGGATAATTTAAGCTTTATTAATCAGCGGGAGATTGGAATGGATACCGAGTCATACCAAGAGGCCTTGAAACGCGTGGTAAGACAAGACCCGGATGTAATTTTAATTGGTGAGATGAGGGACATTGAAACGGTGAGAGCCGCCATCAGCGCGGCGGAGATTGGTCATTTAGTTTTCTCGACTCTCCATACCATTGATGCAACGGAAACTATAAATCGTATAATAGATTTCTTCCCTCCATATCAGCAAAATCAAATCAGGATAATGCTTGCCTCAACCTTAAAAGGTATAGTTTCTCTTAGACTTTTACCTAAAGTGGGCGGGGGCAGGGTTCCGGCTGTTGAAGCTATGGTTAATACTGCTACTACCAGAGATTATATTTTAAAAGAAGCGGAAACTTCAAAAATTAAAGAAGCAATTGCAGGTGGAGATTATTATGGCATGATGACGTTTGAACAAAGTCTGGAAAAACTTTATCAAGACGGCAAGATTACTTTAGAGGATGCTCTTAATACGGCCGCAAATTCACATGACTTCAAACTAATGTTACAGCAAAAAGGATTAGTGTAATGGCTGATGGCCTATGGCAGATAGCAAACAGGGTATGGAGTGTAATAAGACCAGCAATCTAGCTAGCAAGCTACCGACCCCCCACTAAGAGACTCCCGACTAATAGGGTAACGCCGTGCCTGCCGCCGTGCCTACCGGCAGGCAGGGCAGGCAGGGGTAGAGGGGAATTGGAAATTGTAAGTTGTAAATTGGAAAGTGCAAAATAAAAGGGTAATGGGTAACGGGGAAAGGGTAAAGTTAAAAAACAAATCAACTAAGAAGCTAATAAGCTGAAGAGTAATGGGTAAAGGAATTCAGCCTCCAGGAAAGCTTAAGAGCTAAGAGCATAAAAGAATTGGAAATTTTAAAGTTTTAAAACCAAAAAGGAAAACAATTTTACAATTTAATATTTACAATTTGCATTTTACAATTAGCTGCAAAACAGCTTATGGCTGAGAGCTAATATAAATAAGGACGAGAAGTAAGAAAAATTGACAGCAAACGGTTAATGGTTGATAGTTTGATTTTAAAGAATTGCTATCAACTTTTTATAACGCGATATTAATTAATTTTTCGGGATGTGGCTCAGCTTGGCAGAGCGCCACGTTCGGGACGTGGAGGCCGGCGGTTCAAATCCGCCCATCCCGACCAAATAGATATAGCTGATAGTTAAAGGCAGAGAGTGCGAGGCATCAAGCAGAGTAGAAGTAAAGGTAAGAGCATAGTTAAATGAAAAGTGAAAAATGTCAGATACTGGTTTCACGAGAAAAGGAAAAAACTACTTGCCTGTTGGCAGACATGGTAATCAAGAATTAAAAAAGTTTTTATCGTCAGACCAGCGCTTGGGATAATCTTTTTAAGAAT
>NZ_JAUSCH010000026.1 GCF_030651595.1 Candidatus Oleimmundimicrobium sp.
TGAGCATATCGTTCACACGCTTCTGGAGCTTTTCATAATACTCGCTCACGATAACCGGCGCCCTGTCGCTGATGTTCCCGAGCACTTCTTCGATCACCTTGCAATGCGAAAGCAGGTCGGCCTGCAATTCCTCGCCCTCGGCCTGCCTCATCTTCCTGAGACTGCCCAACGCGTCGGTCGTTACCTTGAAAACCGCCTTCTCAAGCAGTTCCTTCTGCCGTTCGTCCGGCGAGTACGATTCCACTACTCCCGGAAAGCTCAGCAGGTTCGTCAGGTTGATTGTGCATTTATCGGGGCAATCCGCCACGGCGTTGTTAAGCTGCTCAACGTAATACTTTACGATACCGGTATTTATAGTCGCAAGAGGCTTTTCCGCCGCGCTCTTGAGCTGCAAAGAAAAATACACCGAGCCTCTGGTTATGCCCTGTCGCAACTGCTTCTCGATGGTTTCTTCCAAAAAGTTCACATTTTCAGGCAGCTTTAAGCTTACCTTCAGGAACTTGTTGTTCACAGTTCTTATCTGCGCGCAATAGTAGAACCCATCCGCTTCGTAAACAGCCTCCCCATAGCCTGTCATACTCTGTAACATATTTTGCTCTCAATCTGTAACAAAACACATAATGCCCGGCGGCAAGTTTATATCGTTTAAAACCGCATAACAGAACACACAACCGTGCCGTAATATAACAAACGGCGTGGTTGCGTGTTCTGCCTGAAAAACTATCTTAGTTTTGCCAAATCACTCGGTTGTTTCGGCCTGCGGAGCTGCTTCCTGAGCCGGCTCTTCAGGCATTGTCGTGTTCTCTTCAAGCAAAGCGCTTGTGTCGACCGCAGTAGTATCGACCGCGTCCTGAAGTCCCTTCAGCTCTGTCGGCCTGTAAAACTTGGCCATCAAAACGCCCACCGTCAAAAAGACGACAGTCAGACCGATAGTAACCCAGGTAAGGAAGTCGCCTGTTTTCGTGCCTAAAAGGCTGTTCGAGCCTGCGCCGCCGAAGGCCGCCCCAAGTCCGCCGCCTTTACCCTTTTGAATAAGGATAAGAAGGATCAAAAACAATGCGGCTATAAACCACACAACGCCGACCAACATCATAATGACTGGTACTTTGGCAAGTAATAAACTCATACTTAAATTATCCTGAAATAAAGATTTATCGTCTTAGTACGCAAAAGTTTTACGCGTAAACTTCTGCCGTTATTTTTATCATTTCCGAGAA
>NZ_JAUSCH010000027.1 GCF_030651595.1 Candidatus Oleimmundimicrobium sp.
CCTTTGGCTTTTTTATAAAGCCAAAACTTCCAACTACGTTGTAAGATGGATGTAACCCTGGCTCAAACAGCTTCGGCTTATTTCCTGAACAACCTATTTCTCCCTGCCTGCCGGTAGGCACGGCGCCTAAAAATGATATGGCGATTTATTCGAATTGGTTCTTTTGTACAATAAACTTATGACTTGTTGCTTATTTCCCTTATTCTATACAGCTGATAAGGGCATTCCAAAGGAACACTAGCTGCCGCAGTGCTTTATTGCCTTTATCACTTAACTTAAATCTTTAAAAGTATATAATTTCAATGGCTCCGAAAGACCTTCAATATTTACCCTTTCGCTAGACAATTCTTCTAAACTTTCATAATAATCGCTGTCTTTTGGTATTTCCTTGAAGAACTTTTCAGTAATGACAATTTTAACGCCAGAGAACAATTTTGATAATTTTTCTACTTTTGAAACTATATTAATTGCCGGACCTATTAATGTATCCATTTGTTCATTAGATAAATGGATTTTTCTAGGCGGGATTTTAATTTTAGATAAGTATCCATAATGTACCGCTATAGCAAAATCTAATTTTAAATTATTTTCTGACAAGTTTTTTCTCTCTAACTTTTGATTCCATCTTAGAAAAAATTCTGGCATTTTTTTCGATAATGATTTCAAAAAATCTATCGGGATTTTTATGGTTTCCTCGCCATGTTGATTGCTTAAAAGAGCATAATATATGCCATCACCCGCATAAATTCTATCATAAAAAATTTCCTCCTCTTTCTTCAACTCATCATATATATTTTGCACTTTCTCATAAAACAACTCTGTATATTCAGCCATAACTGGTAGCCGCTTCTCGCACCTTTGATAATAACCTTCTTTATCAGGATGACCACTTAATCGATTTAGAGCTTTTTCAGAAGGAACGTCTAACCAAGATGAAAGGGTGCCCGAATAATATGAGTAGTTTCTTATATCAATATGCAAAATAGAATATTCGTTAGAATCACTGCCTAGTGGCATAATTGTTCCCCTTTTTTCGCAAATATATTGTGTAGTTCTCCAAATAAGCGACTTTGTCGAAGCAAGTTAGGTAAAGTGCTATTGAGGTTGCTCAGTTGATGTTATGTGACATTGGCGCCATGTCTTTATTGATTAAATTCTGAATATAATTCATTCAATCTACCGCCCATACTGGAATATTTATTCACAGCTTCATTATACAAATCACACTGTTTATTATATTTACTCAGATTATACTTACTTGAATTCTCACTTTTGAGGTGAAGCTGATGGAGTATCTCTTTAAGTAAAGAAACCGTTTTTATCAGTGCCCCACAATATTCAGACAAAAAATGAGCAAAACGACTTTCTTTTTGCGTTGTGTCCTCTATTAAGCTATTGATTTGTTGGTTGCAGGCTTCCAATTCAGATAGAATTTGTTTTGCTCGACTATGTAAGTCGTTAAAATTGATTGACTTGAAAACAAATGGCAAGGGGATAATTTTCCGCCATGAAAATTTAAATACGGCATTGTGGATCTCAATATATCTACTTAAAAGTTCGTTTACTTCTACAGCAATTAATCTTAACTCATTCTTTAAGTCTGACATTTTATTTCCTTTAATTAATGATAACCATTTTGCGACTTGTTTACCAAAACCAGGTTTTGATATACCTCAAATTTTAGCATGATATCCGAGTAAATTGCATATACCTAACGAGCATAAAGCTTGTCAGCTATTCCTCAAAAAGCAAAATCAGCAATTCATATCAAAAATCTTCTTAAGCCCTTGAAGGGTTAGCGTTAAATTTATCTCATCTACAACTTCACACTTGCTAGCAAACAAGCCGGCTAGCCCCCCGGTGGCTACAACGGTGGGATTGTCTCCTAGCTCTTTCTTAATCGAGTTAACAATCTTATTAACCTGACCCACAACGCCGAACATTATCCCAGATTGTAGACTTTCTGTTGTATTTTTTCCGATAGCTTTTGAGGGTACTTTCAAATCAACTCGTGAAAGTTTTGCCGCCATTTCAAAAAGAGCCTCGGCAGATGTTTCGATACCGGGGGCAATAGCTCCCCCAAGATATTCACCTTTACTCGAGATAGCATCAAAGGTAGTAGCTGTTCCAAAATCAACGACGATAACAGGTCCACCGTAAATATCATAAGCGGCTACAGCGTTTGCAATTCTATCGGCGCCGACCTCATGAGGATTATCATAAAGAATAGGAATCCCGGTTTTTGTCCCGGGACCAACCACTATTGCTTCCAATTTGAAGATACTTTTAGCCATCTCAACTAAAGAAGCAGTACAATGAGGAACCACCGAGGAGATTATAATCGCATCGATATCTTTTAATTTTAAACCCTGCAAATTTAATAGATTGGTCAAGGTTACAGCCAGTTCATCGGCCGTTTCTTCTTTATTTGTAGAAATTCGCCAACTGCAACAAAGTTCATCTTTATTAAATACACCAAAACTCGTCTGAGTATTTCCAACATCAATAGCAAGAAGCATCTTAACCCTCCATTGATATATTTATTGTAGACATAAATAAATTATAACAGATAACCAATCAATTAATTGAGTATAAAGTATGGAATATGAGGTATAAGAAAAACCAGCAAGTTGGCCAAAGCACAGCTCCCGTACCGGGTAAACTCTCGACTAAATAAAGTAAAAAGTAAGGTCAGAAATTAGGTAGATTCAATAAACCTGCCTCTTTTTAACCAACAATGGGTTTTACTTTTTTTGTTAGGAAGGTTGCCAAGAAAGCTTTAACGATGTCCGGCCCAATGAAGGGAATGACCCCACCAAGGATTGCTCTTGTAAAATCAAGTTTTGCAACTAACATAAGTTGGAATGCTCCAACTAAATATATAATCAAAACGCCAACCATTAAAGTTAAAAATATCCTAAAGTAGCTCAAATTATTTTTATTCTCAACCAGTTTCCCCACCACGTATGCTGCTAAAATAAACCCGAATATATAGCCCCCCGTTGGTCCAACTAAAACTCCCATGCCGGAACCTCCCGCAAAAACAGGTAGCCCCAGGCAACCAAGAAAGATATAAATTAATTGGCTTAAAGCTCCAAGATTGGCCCCCAATAAAGCTCCCGAAAGCAGCACAAAGAGCACTTGAAGCGTGATAGGAATAGGACTGAATGGAATTGGAATTCTAATCACTGCCCCAACCGCCGTCAATGCTGAAAATAAAGCAACTAAAATCATACTCTTTGCATCAATTTTCATAAAATAGTCCCCTTGTTAACCAAATTTTGTAATAGGTTAACAATTATAACAAAATAAAAACCATGAAGTAAAATTATTTTTTAATAACTACATCCCCGGAGTAAATTGTACGTATTTCGCCAGAGAATAACTTCAATAATAAGCTCCCCTGCTCATTAATATCGAGCGCTTCACCCTCTATCTCTTCAGTCAAGGTTGAAATTTTCACACGTTTGCCCAACATACCACAGAGATTTTTCCACTCCGACAGCGCCTTCTCAAAACTATCTTCGTTTAAAGAAAGATAGACTTTTTCAAACTCTTTTAATATGGCTTTAAATAAAGCCACTCTATCTACTTCAGCTCCCAATAATTCCTTCAGCGTAGCTACCTTGTCCCGCAGCTCTTCGGAAAAAACCGATAAACTCAAATTTGCATTTACCCCGATACCAACCACAACAAAATTTACCTTATCCGCCTCGGCGCTCATCTCAGATAAAATACCAGCTACTTTTTTGCCATCAATAAAAATATCATTTGGCCATTTAAGAGTAACCTTTAAGCCAGTTTCGCCCTTGATAGCCTTTGCAACGGCAATTCCTGCAAGGATTGTTATCTTAGAAGCATCGATTGGAGAAATTTCAGGACGTAAAACCATGGAGAACCATATCCCGCCAGAGGGAGAAACCCACTTTCTTCCAAGTCGACCCTTACCCTTGACTTGCTTTTCTGCCACAAAAAGTGTTCCCTCAGGAGATCCTTTGGCAGCTTCATTTTTCGCTATCTTATTTGTCGAACTTATCTCATTAAAATAATAAATCTTTTTATCGAAAAGAGTTGTTTTTAGTTTATATCTTATCTCAGAAGGTAGGAGTTTATCAGGTAATTTAATCAATCGGTAACCTTGTCTCGGAACACCCTCTATTATATAACCGTCATCTTTTAGACTTTGAATATGTTTCCAAACGGCAGTTCTTGATAAAGAAAGACTCCGAGAAATATCCTCCCCGGAAACAAAATCACCCTGTTTATCCTTCAAAAAAAACAAAACCGCATCTTTTGAAGACATCCTACTCCCTTTCGCGCTTCTTGCGATATAAATAAATCAAAAACAAAAAGACGATTATTAACGTGCAAGCTCCCCAAAAGAAAAATAGTTTCCCCTGGAACAATTAATCCCAAAAAAAATATATTTTCTAATAAGATGGCCAAAAAAAGAATGCAATAACCATACATTTTAAAATAGTGAATGAATGTACTTAAAACACTCGCTTCCGTAAATTATCCTCAAATAATTATCTTATTTAAGCTCAATGGAGATATTTAAAGGGGTCGAAGCCTGAGTTATCGCTCCAACGGATATTCTATCCACACCTGTTTTGGCCACCTCTTCAACATTGTCTAGAGTTATGCCGCCAGACGCTTCAAGTATCGTCCTTCCATCCACAATTTCAACCGCTTTTTTTATGGTTTTAACATCCATGTTGTCCAGCATTATAATGTCAACACCCGTTTCTAACGCCTCTTTTACCTGCTCCAAATTCTCGGTTTCCACCTCAATTTTTTTGTCTGGACACCCTTTACAAGCAAACTCAATTGCGCGCCTAACGCTTCCAGCCCCTGCGATATGATTGTCTTTTATTAAAATCGCATCGTATAAACCCATTCGATGGTTACAGCCCCCGCCCACCTTAACAGCATATTTTTCAATTAACCTTAAACCAGGAGTTGTCTTTCTGGTATCGTAAATATCAACTTTATAAGGTTTTACTTTTTTTACAAATTTTGATGTCAAAGTAGCTATGCCGGAAAGATGTTGAAGAAAATTAAGAGCTACTCTTTCGGCAGATAAAATACCGCAAACGTCACCTTCTAATTTAGCAATTAACTGGCCCTCCTTAACTTTATCCCCATCTTTAAATTCAGCTTTAAAGACCGTTGAGCTATCAACCATCTCGAATACTTTTGCGGCAATCTCAATCCCCGCCAATATACCCGAACTCTCAGATTGAACAAATCCCTTAATCTTCTTGGTTGTAGGGAAAATTGCCTGCGTAGTAATATCTCCACAAGTACCTAAATCTTCTTTTAAAGCATTGTTTATAATTTTCTCTAATTCCTCTTGATGTGTTTTAATCATTTTCACCACTAAACTTTAGAATATATGGGTGTCTCAAGGCCCCGTTTTAAAATTATGTGCTTTTTCCATTTAGAATCATCGTTTTTAGGAAAATCACTTCGAAAATGTGCTCCTCGGCTTTCTTCTCTTATCAAGGCCGCTTGGGTTATTAATTTTGCCACAGTAAGCATATTCTGAAGTTCAAATCCGCCAACTTCATCAAATTTAATTTTGAAAATTTCATTCTCTAAACTGGAGATTTTTTTAAGAGCTCCCCGAAGCCCTTCTTTTGTGCGAACAACTCCAACAAACGAAGTCATTATTTCACGTAACAGTTCCTTGTGTTTATCGACGTCGACATCTTTTTTCTCCCCGGAAAAATCATAAGCTAAATTAATATTAAAAATACTTTCTTTAGATATCTTGCCAATATCATCCTCTAATATTTTGCATATTCGTCTGCTAAAAACTAATCCCTCTAAAAGAGAGTTGCTGGCCAATCTATTGGCCCCATGAATACCTGTACAAGCTGTTTCGCCACTTGCATACAGACCAGGCAAACTTGTTCTTCCAAAAGTATCCGTCTTAACTCCTCCCATCATGTAATGAGCAACGGGCGAAACCGGAATCATGTCTTTCCCAAGATTAAAACCACTCTTTTTGCACCTTTTATAAATCATTGGGAATCTCTTTTTCAATTTTTCGACCGATATATGAGTAGTATCCAGATAAACATGGTCTTCCCCACATCTTTTCATTGCCTTAACAATTTCTCTTACCACAATATCCCTTGGAGCAAGCTCGGCTAAGGGATGAATCCCTAACATAAATCTATTTCCCGCACAGTCCCTTAAATAAGCCCCTTCGCCTCTTAAAGCTTCGGTAATTAAAAAACGGGGACTCTCTTTATCATATAAACCCGTTGGATGAAATTGTATAAATTCCATGTCGCAAACCCCCGCCCCGGCACGATAACCCATCGCTATACCGTCACCGGTCGCTACCGACGGGCTGGTCGTAACCTTATAAAGCTGCCCACATCCACCAGTAGCCAAGATAACCGCCTTCGCAAAATAAACAACGGGATTTTTCTCTCCAGGCTCAAGAACTATGGCGCCAATACAACGGTTTTTGTGGGTTAAAAAATCTAAAACAAAGGTGTTTTCTTTAATTTGAATGTCTTGGCAAGACTTTACTTTTGAAACTAAAGTTGATTGAATTTCGCTTCCCGTTGAATCCTCAGAGTGAAGAATCCTGGATAAAGAATGGCCTCCCTCGCGAGCAAGTTCAATTTTGCCGCTTAGCGCTTTGTCAAAATTAACACCAAGCTTTATTAAATCATCAATGGATTCACGGGCCTCATTTACCAGCGCCTTAACAGCTTCGGGGTCACAAAGACCAGCGCCTGCTTTCATTGTGTCTTGATAGTGAAGCTCAGGAGAATCTTTCTCGCTCATTGCGGTTGCAACCCCGCCTTGGGCATACCATGTTGCCGTCTCTTTGAGCTCGCCTTTAGTAAGAAGAGTTACTTTGTACTTTTGATAACTTTTAATAGCCGCGGTCAAGCCAGCAATTCCGCTTCCGATTATTAATAAATCAGATGACCGTTGCTCTAAATCTTTTGTATTAAAACCAATTAAATAACGCGGGATATTCTTCAAATCATCATCCGCTTATCTCTATCATTTTATTTACCGCTCTTATAGCTTTTACCCTTATTTCTTCCGAAACAACAACTCTGGGTTCCAAATTTTTAAGAGATTTTTCCACTTTGTCAAGCGTAGTAAGTTTCATATCTTTGCAAATTGCCCCATCTATTTTTATGAATTTTTTTTCAGGATTCTCTTTTTGTAAACGATAAACCATTCCCACTTCTGTTCCAATGATAACCTCATTGGCTGAGGTTTTTTTCGCAAACTTAATCATCCCGGATGTGCCTAAAACCTCATCGGCTAAAGCAAGAACACTCGGGCGACATTCCGGATGAGCTATAAAAACAGCGTCGGGATAATTTCTTTTAAGTTTTTCAATCTGACAAAGTTCTACATCATCATGGATAGGGCAACAACCATCCCAAAGAATTATCTCCTTATCCGTCTTGGAAGCAACATAACTTCCAAGGTTTTTATCCGGCACAAAGATAATTTTGTCATAATCCCGCAACGAATTAACCACCGCCAACGCATTCGCTGAAGTGCAACATATATCACTTTCGGCCTTTACCGCTGCAGGAGAATTTACGTAACAGACCACAGCGGCATCCGGATGCTCTTCTCTCTTTTTCTTCAAAGCTTCAACAGTAATCATATCGGCTAATTGACAACCTGCGTGAGCATCCGGAAGCAAAGTGATTTTTTCCGGGCTTAAAATATTGGCCGTTTCCGCCATAAAATAAACCCCGCAAAAAACTACAACCTCTGCATCGTCTTCTGCAACCCTGCGAGAAAGATCCAATGAGTCGCCTATATAATCAGCTATGTCTTGAATCTCAGGGGGCTGATAATTATGCGCAAGGATAATCGCGTTTCTCTCTTTTTTTAGCTGTTTGATGCGTTCTTCCAATATTTTTTCTCCTAACAAGCATCAAATGTTATTTGATAGTCTTCGACATCGACTATGCAATTTTTCTCATCGACATGAACGGTCTTGGGCATCAGTTTCTTTGCTTCTTTATCATCAACCATTATATACGACAAGATGATAATTTTGTCTCCTTTATGCACTAAACGCGCTGCAGCTCCATTTATGCATACGGTACCCGAACCAGCCGGTCCCGCAATAGCATAAGTTTCAAGCCGTGAACCGTTAGTAACATCAACCACCTGAACCTTTTCGTGATTTAGAATATCGGCAGCTTTGAGAAGATTCTCATCAACAGTTATGCTCCCAACATAATCTAAATTAGCTTCAGTAATTGTCGCTCTATGTATTTTGCCTTTTAACATCGTCCTAAACACAAACTATCACCTAATTTCCTTCAACCACAATGTTATCAATTAATCTTGCCTTCCTCACTCTTGCCGCCAAGGCAATCAACACTTTTCCCTTTATCCCGGAAATCTCCTGTAAAGAAATAATATCACAGATAGATAGGTATTCTAAATTAACTAAAGGTTCCTTTTCAAATAATTTTGTCATTGACTTTTTTATCTTCGCTGAGCTTCTTTCACCATTTTTTACCATTTCCTGGGCTAAGATAAGCGATTTATTTAAAATAAGAGCCGCTTCTCTCTCTTTGGGCCCAAGATATTTGTTGCGAGAACTCATGGCTAAGCCATCTTTATCTCTTACGGTTGGAACACCAACTATTTGAACGTCGAAGTTCAAACCTTTAACCATTTTCTTAAGGACTACCAACTGTTGATAGTCCTTCTCACCAAAATATGCAAAATCAGGTTTAATTATGTTGAAAAGTTTGGAAACAACAGTGGCTACTCCTTGAAAATGACCAGGCCTCTTGGCTCCACAAAGAACCTTTGTTATCTTTTCAACGTTTACATAAGTTAAACGTTCTCCCGGATACATTTCTTCAACACTCGGCAAAAATAGATAATCAACTCCAGCTTCTTCCGCCATCTTTGAATCATTTTTTAAATCTCTGGGATAAGCCTCAAAATCTTCAGAGGGGCCAAATTGAGTGGGATTCACAAAAATGCTTGTAACTACCACGTCACAGTCTTCCTTTGCTTTATGCATCAAAGAAAGATGCCCCTCGTGAAAATATCCCATCGTCGGAACAAACCCTATTCTTTTACCGCTCTTTTTTTCTTGGTTTAAGGCCGCCCTGATTTCTTTTATGGTTGTAATTGTCTTCATGAATCACCCTTAAGTCGGTAGTCTACCTAGCTTCCAGCCGCCAATCTCCAGCACAAAAATTAATAAATAAGAATGAAAAACTATAATATAAAATTAAAAATGCTTTTGTACTATTTTTGTTTTTTACTCTTTACCACTTGCCAGATTTTTATTCATACATCGTTTGTTTTTCCTGGTAGCTGACAACTGACAACTGGTGACTTTTTCCCTTTTACCCTTTCTTTTACTAATGAAATTCATGCTCTTCGGAGGGGAACTTGCCCGTCTTCACTTCCGATATATAATCAGATACCGCTTTCTTCATCTCACCGCTTAATTTCGCGTACTGCTTAACAAACTTCGGCACAAATTTATCATACATTCCTAAAATATCTTGAGTAACTAAAACTTGCCCGTCACATTCACATCCGGCCCCAATCCCAATAATGGGAATCGAAACCGCTTTGGTAATATCTGCCGCAAGTTCTTTGGGAACACACTCCAATACAATTGAAAAAGCACCTGCTTCCTCAAGAATTTTTGCATCTTTAAGTAATTTTTTCTTTT
>NZ_JAUSCH010000028.1 GCF_030651595.1 Candidatus Oleimmundimicrobium sp.
ATACTGTTTGTTGTTGTGTTTGTAGGTATTAACGTTACCGATAATGCCTGATGCTGTTTTGAATCTCCACAGTTCACGACCTGATTGGGCATCAACTGCTTTCAGGTAACCTTCCAGCGTACCGTAGAACACAACATCAGAGGCAGTTGCTAACGCACCTGACCATACTGAGAAACGCACTGGGTTTGACCAGACGATTTTACCTTCACGAGCATCCCAAGCAATGAAGTTACCCAAGTGCGTGCTGCCTTCTGGTGGGTACATGCTCAATGTCGCACCAACGTATGGTTGACCGGCTACGTATTCAACTTCGAATGGTTCGTAGTCCATGCAAACATGGTTAGTTGGAACATAGAACAGACCAGTGCGTGGTGAGAATGCCGCTGGCTGTTGATCTTTTGTACCCAATGCTGCTGGGCAGATACCAGTGGTGTTCACGTCTTCACCGTTACGTGCAGTTGAGTATTTCGCTACACGATCAGGCAGACCAGTTTTCAGGTTAACACCTGTAGCCCAGTTAACTGCTGGGTCAAACTTTTCAGCAACCAACAATTCACCTGTTTCACGATCCATGGTGTAACCAAAACCGTTACGGTCAAAATGCACTAACATTTTACGCATTTGGCCTTTGATTTTTTGGTCTACCAGGATGTTTTCGTTAACACCATCATAGTCCCACTCATCGTAAGGCGTCATTTGGTAAACCCATTTCGCCATACCGGTGTCTAAATCACGACCCCACAAAGACATTGTCCATTTGTTGTCGCCTGGACGTTGTACTGGGTTCCAGGTAGATGGGTTACCGTTACCATAGTAGAACTGGTTCAGATCAGGGTCATAAGAATACCAACCCCAGGTAGTACCACCACCGATTTTCCACTGGTCGCCCTGCCAAGATTTCAATGAAGAATCTTTGCCAACTGGTTTCAGCATAGACATGGTTTTTTCTGCGTCAACTAACATTTCTGCGTCAGGACCAGTGCTGTAAGCTTTGTATTTAACGTTACCGTCTAAGTCATAAGCTTGAACATAACCACGAACACCAAATTCACCGCCTGAGATACCAACGATGATTTTGTCTTTAAATACGTGAGCAGCCGCTGTGCTGGTTGCGCCAACTTTTGGATCATCACGTTTGTCAGACCAAACGACTTCACCAGTTTTCATGTCTAATGCAACAAGGGTTGTATCAGCTTGGTTCAGGAAGATTTTGCCATCGCCATAAGACAGACCACGGTTAACGGTATCACAGCACATGACTGGTACAGTTTCATCGTAGTTTTGTTTTGGCTCATATTTCCAGATGATGGCGCCATCGTTGTTCAGGTCAAGAGCAAAAACGATGTTTGGGAACGCTGTATGAACGTACATAGTGCCGTCCATGACCAAA
>NZ_JAUSCH010000029.1 GCF_030651595.1 Candidatus Oleimmundimicrobium sp.
TGCATGGCTGTCGTCAGCTCGTGTCGTGAGATGTTGGGTTAAGTCCCGCAACGAGCGCAACCCCCATCCTATGTTGCCAGCATTAAGTTGGGGACTCATAGGAAACTGCCCCGGTCAACGGGGAGGAAGGTGGGGATGACGTCAAGTCATCATGCCCTTTATATCCTGGGCTGCACACGTGCTACAATGGCCGGTACAATAGGCTGCGAAGGGGCGACCCGGAGCGAATCCTTTAAAACCGGTCCCAGTTCGAATTGAAGGCTGCAACTCGCCTTCATGAAGTTGGAGTCGCTAGTAATCGCGAATCAGCAACGTCGCGGTGAATGCGTTCCCGGGCCTTGTACACACCGCCCGTCACACCACCCGAGTCGTCTGTACCCGAAGTCGCTGGCTTAACCCGCAAGGGAAAGAGGCGCCGAAGGTATGGGGGGTAAGGGGGGTGAAGTCGTAACAAGGTAGCTGTACCGGAAGGTGCGGCTGGATCACCTCCTTTCTAGGGAGTTTTGTTCACAAGGAGCAATCCCATCTTTCGAGATGGACCTCTGGAATAAGTCGACCATTAGCTGCAACAACACTGTTTAGTTTTGAAGGACCAAACCGGTTAGGCCGGAGGTTCTTACTTAGTTTTTAGTTTCCGGTTATTTAAGTACCAGAGATTAAAAACTAATGTTTTGCTCAAAAGCATTTTGTACCTTGAAAACTACACAGCGAAAATCGAGTAATATAAAGTCAAGTTATTAAGGGCACATGACGGATGCCTTGGCATCAGGAGTCGATGAAGGACGTGATAAGCTGCGATAAGCCTCGGGTAACTGCAAATGAGTATCGATCCGGGGATTTCCGAATTGGGGAACCCACCTCGTTTAATAGCGAGGGATCCGTATCTGAATACATAGGGTACGGAAGACAACCAGGGGAACTGAAACATCTAAGTACCCTGAGGAAAAGAAAGAAATTTCGATTCCCATAGTAGCGGCGAGCGAACTGGGAAGAGCCTAAACTCGTTGGGCGTGATAACCTGTAGGTGTTTCCTGACGAGGGTTGTAGGAGTCATCTGGCTTTGCTACAGAAGAGCCGGAGAGTTACAAAATTGGTTTTTAGTTGAAAAACTTGGAACAGTTTGCCACAGAGGGTGAAAGTCCCGTAAGCGAAAAAAACCAATCTCTCGATGATTTCCTGAGTACGGCGGGACACGAGAAATCTTGTCGGAATCTACGAAGACCACTTCGTAAGGCTAAATACTCCCTGATGACCGATAGTGAACTAGTACCGTGAGGGAAAGGTGAAAAGAACCCCGGGAGGGGAGTGAAATAGTACCTGAAATCATGTGCTTACAAGCAGTTCGAGCCCGCCATTGGCGGGTGAGAGCGTGCCTTTTGTAGAATGAGCCGGCGAGTTACTGGTATCTAGCAAGGTTAAGCTGTATGGCGGAGCCGTAGCGAAAGCAAGTCTGAATAGGGCGTTTAGTTAGATGCCGTAGACCCGAAACCGAGTGATCTATCCATGGCCAGGGTGAAGCTCCGGTAAAACGGAGTGGAGGCCCGAACCCACCAGCGTTGAAAAGCTGGGGGATGAGTTGTGGATCGGAGTGAAAGGCTAATCAAACTCGGTAATATCTGGTTCTCCTCGAAATAGCTTTAGGGCTAGCCTCAAGTGTTTAATTTTGGGGGTAGAGCACTGATTGGACTAGGGGCCCTCACCGGTTACCAAACCCAGTCAAACTCCGAATACCAAAATTTTAGAGCTTGGGAGTCAGACTATGGGGGCTAAGCTTCATAGTCGAAAGGGAAACAGCCCAGACCGCCAGCTAAGGTCCCTAAGTATGAACTAAGTGGGAAAGGATGTTGAAGCGCAAAAACAGCCAGGATGTTGGCTTAGAAGCAGCAATCATTTAAAGAGTGCGTAATAGCTCACTGGTTAAGCGAATCAGCGCCGACAATTATCGGGGCTCAAGTTCATCACCGAAGCTGCGGACTTACTTTTAGTGAGTGGTAGAGGAGCATTCCCTATTGGACGAAGTCGATTCGTAAGGATCGGTGGACGATAGGGAAGAGAGAATGCCGGCATAAGTAGCGAGAGACGGGTGCGAAACCCGTCCGCCGTAAACCCAAGGTTTCCTGGGGAAGGTTAATCCGCCCAGGGTTAGTCGGGACCTAAGCCGAGGCCGAAAGGCGTAGGCGATGGATAGCTGGTAGATATTCCAGCACCACCGAGTTGCGACAAAGACACGATGGGGTGACACAGTAGGGTAGGCCATGCGCGGCGTTGGTTGTCCGCGTTCAAGCACGTAGGGGGCCGGGATAGGCAAATCCGTTCTGGCATTAAACCCTGAGGTGTGATGACGAGCCGATTGAGGCGAAGTGGCTAATCCCACACTGTCAAGAAAAACCTCTAGTGAGCAACTAGGTGCCCGTACCCCAAACCGACACAGGTGGGTGGGGTGAGAATCCCAAGGCGATCGAGTAATTCCTCGTTAAGGAACTCGGCAAAATTACCCCGTAACTTCGGGAGAAGGGGTCCCTCATTAGCGTGATTACCTTACGGTATAAGCGTGAAGAGGGTGCAATAAAAAGGCCCAAGCGACTGTTTACTAAAAACACAGGTCTCTGCTAAGTCGTAAGACGATGTATAGGGGCTGACGCCTGCCCGGTGCCGGAAGGTTACGAGGAGATGTTAGCGAGCCGTTAAAGCAAGCGAAGCATTGAATCTAAGCCCCGGTAAACGGCGGCCGTAACTATAACGGTCCTAAGGTAGCGAAATTCCTTGTCGGGTAAGTTCCGACCTGCACGAATGGCGTAACGACTTGGGCGCTGTCTCAACGAGGAGCTCGGCGAAATTGTATTACTCGTAAAGATGCGAGTTACCCGCAACAGGACGGAAAGACCCCGTGAACCTTTACTGTAGCTTGACATTGGATTTTGATACATTCTGTGCAGGATAGGTGGGAGGCTGTGAAACCTCGACGTTAGTCGAGGTGGAGCCAACCTTGAGATACCACCCTGGATATATCGAAATTCTAACTTCGTTCAGTTATCCTGGTGAAGAACAGTGTCAGGTGGGCAGTTTGACTGGGGCGGTCGCCTCCTAAAGCGTAACGGAGGCGCCCAAAGGTTTCCTCAGCACGGATGGCAATCGTGCGTAGAGTGTAAGGGCAGAAGGAAGCTTAACTGCGAGACCTACAAGTCGAGCAGAGACGAAAGTCGGCGCTAGTGATCCGGCGGCTCAGAGTGGAATGGCCGTCGCTCAACGGATAAAAGGTACTCCGGGGATAACAGGCTTATCCTGCCCAAGAGTCCATATCGACGGCAGGGTTTGGCACCTCGATGTCGGCTCATCGCATCCTGGGGCTGGAGAAGGTCCCAAGGGTTTGGCTGTTCGCCAATTAAAGCGGTACGCGAGCTGGGTTTAGAACGTCGTGAGACAGTTCGGTCCCTATCCGTTGCGGGCGCAGGAAACTTGAAGGGAGTTGTTTCTAGTACGAGAGGACCGAAATGAACGAACCTCTAGTGTACCAGTTGTCGTGCCAACGGCATCGCTGGGTAGCTATGTTCGGAAGGGATAACCGCTGAAAGCATCTAAGTGGGAAGCCCACCCTAAGATTAAGTTTCCCATCCAAAATGGAGTAAGATCCCAGGTAGACTACCTGGTTGATAGGTCATAAGTGTAAGCCCGGTAACGGGTGTAGCTGAGTGATACTAATAGATCGAGGACTTGATTTTTATTCGAATTTTGCTGTGTAGTTTTGAAGGCACAATGTTACAATTAAAAATTGAAAATGGTTTTTTAGATTAAATTTAAAATTTGCACTTTTCAATTTTTAATGGAGCATAGCGACAGTTTTCGGTGGTTATAGCGAGTAGGGTACACCTGTTCCCATTTCGAACACAGAAGTTAAGCTACTCAGCGCCGATGGTACTGCACTGGCAACGGTGTGGGAGAGTAGGACGCCGCCGAATCTATTTTAAAAGAACCCTTTTTTAAAGGGTTCTTTTTATTTCCCCAAAACTTTTTTGTGGGCGGGCAACAGCTCCGGATTGCGCGCGCCTACTCAGTCGATTCTTTCATTGCGAAATTGCTATTTGTCCTAACGGACACGCAATTCCTGCCTGCCGGTAGGCACGGTGCCGCAGATGTTCAAATCTCCTTCGTTTAACGGCGTGCTCATATATCGCTGTCTGCCCGACCCACCCGGGTTTTAAAACCAAAATCAATAAAAAACTTTTATTTTTGGTTTTCCTGGAGGCTGGAGACTGGTAGCTGTATTTAAATGATATGGCATATAAGTAAAAATTAGTGCTCTCATATATTGCCCACGAGCAACCCACTCAGGTTTGAACCCCCAAATCTTTTAAAAAACTCTTTTGATTTTGCTAAAGGCTAGAGGCTAAGGGCTGGCGACTGGAAGCTGGCAAGAGCTATGAGGGGAAAAGGCCTGGTATCTGAGTAATGAGATGGACTTAGTTTTTTGTGAGGTGTTGGAAGTAGGAACAACCAAACAGGCAGAAGATTGACCGCTAACTGACTTAAATCGACCGCTCATTGGAAATTAGCGGTCGATTTGTTTTGTTTAAGGTATATATAAAACTCAGAGCATGATTTCTACTATGATACGGGAATCAGTTTAGCTTAATTGTTTAAAAGGAAGGAGTAGAGATGGGAAAAAATAAAGAAATAGATTCAATGATGCGTGAGGAGAGAGTATTTTATCCCCCGAAAGAATTGTCCGAGAAAGCTTATATAAAGAGCATGGATGAGTATGAAAAGCTCTATAAGGAATCTGTGGAAGACACGGAGGGTTTCTGGGGGAGGATGGCGGAAGAGCATCTTAGCTGGTTTCGTAAGTGGGATAAGGTGTTAGAGTACGATTTTTCAAAAATCGGTGAGGTCGAAGGGCCTTACGTTGAATTTTTTAAAGGAGGCAAACTTAACGCTTCTTACAATTGCTTAGACAGGCATCTTAACTCCTGGAGAAGAAATAAGGCGGCCATTATTTGGCAGGGAGAGAAAGAGGAAGATAAACGTACCCTTACCTATCAACAGCTTCATTCCCAAGTTTGTCGATTTGCTCATGTATTAAAAAAGCATGGGGTGAAGAAGGGCGACAGGGTAACCTTGTTTTTGCCCATGATACCCGAATTGGCCATAGCAATGCTTGCTTGCGCGAGAATTGGGGCAATTCACTCCATCGTATTCTCAGCCTTCAGCGCGGATGCTTTGAAGAACAGGATACTTGATTGTGAGTCCAAATTGGTTGTTGCCGCCGACGTGGGCTATCACAAAGGGAAAGTTGTTAATTTAAAAGAAAAGGTTGATGAAGCCCTTCGTGATTGCAGTGAGGTTGAGAAGGTTATAATTATTCGTCAAGGCAATTCAAAGATGCATATAGAGCCAGGCAGGGATCACTGGTGGCACAAGGAAATGGACCCCGCTGAGGTTTCGAATGTTTATGAGCCCGAAGAAATGGATGCAGAGGACCCGTTATTCATTCTTTATACAAGTGGCAGTACCGGGAAGCCAAAAGGGGTTATACATACCACGGGAGGATATCTTCTTCACACCAGTCTTACCTCTCGTTGGATATTTGACATTAAAGATGAGGACATTTTTTGGTGCACGGCGGATATCGGGTGGATAACGGGGCACTCTTATATCGTATATGGCCCGCTAAGTATAGGTGCTACAGTCTTAATGTTTGAGGGCGTTCCAACCTATCCTGAACCCGACAGATTCTGGGAAATAATTGAGGAGAACAAAGTAAACATTTTCTACACTGCCCCAACGGTTATCCGGGCCTTAATGAGAATGGGGGACGATTGGCCAAACAAGCATGATTTATCGAGCCTTCGGGTGCTTGGGACTGTGGGTGAACCGATAAATCCGGAGGCCTGGATGTGGTATTACGAGGTAATTGGGAAAGAAAAATGCCCCGTTCTTGATACTTGGTGGCAAACGGAAACCGGTGGGATATTGATTACTCCGCTGGCGGGAGCTACTCCTACAAAACCAGGTTCGGCCTCAAAACCCTTCTTTGGGGTGGTGCCTGAAGTTTTAAGAAAGGATGGCACCAAGGCCGATGTAAACGAGGGTGGTCCTCTTGTGATTACAAAACCATGGCCCGGAATGCTTCGGGGGATGTATGGCGATAAGAAGAATGAGCGCGTGAAACAAGTTTATTTCTCGATGTTTCCCGGCAAGTATTTCACTGCTGACGGGTGCAGAGTTGATGAGGATGGATTTTATTGGCTGATGGGCCGAATTGATGATGTAATCAATGTTTCGGGGCACAGAATAGGAACCGCGGAAGTGGAGAGTGCCCTGGTTTCTCACGAATCGGTGGCTGAAGCGGCGGTCGTTGGGTTCCCTCATGAAATTAAAGGACAAGGAATTTATTGTTATGTTACCTTAAAAGAAAAAGAAGATCCCTCTGACGCGCTCAAAAAAGACCTTGTTTCTCATGTTAGAAAAGAGATAAGCTCCATTGCTACTCCGGATAAAATTCAATTTACCGACGCTTTGCCAAAGACACGTTCGGGCAAGATAATGCGAAGGATTTTGCGAAAGATAGCAGAAGGTGAAATTGGAGCTATAGGCGATACTTCTACTCTGGCCGATCCTTCAGTTGTGGATGCATTAGTTAAGGAGAGGCAATAGATTGTTTAAATAAAGGGTCCGTGGAAACGGGCCCTTTTCTTTTTGTAGAATAGTTTCTTCATTTTTTTGCTCGTCCAAAAATTTTTTTGTGGGCAGGCAGGCGAGGCGAAGGCGGAGCAATCTCATGAGTAGCAGATGATTGCTAATTAATCTTACTTAGGCTAAGAAGCCAACAGCTAATAAATATTGCACAACGTCATCCAATGTAGTAATTTATAAACTTAGCTGATTGAAAAGGAGGGGAAGTAGTGAAAATAACGGAGGATATGACAATTGCTCAAATTATGCAAGCAAAACCCGAAGCAGTGGACATCTTTTGTGAGCGGGGGATGGGTTGCATCGGATGCGCTATAGCTAGCGGGGAAACGCTTACAGAGGCGGTAACAGTTCACGGATTAAATTTGCAGGAGCTTTTAGATGAGTTAAATAAAAACGCAGATGAATAAGGGAAAGACTAAAACCATTCCAGTATTTATGGGATATTTAAAGATATGCCTGGCGGCTATTATCTGGGGCTCGCTGGGCATATTTGTTAGGGTTATAAATCTCCCTATAACAGAAATAGTATTTTTTCGTGTTGTCTTTGCGGCCACCGCTACTTTTGCGGTTGTTGTCGCGCAAAAAAAGTTGTTTCAGTTAAAACTCAAAAGACATCGTGGCTTGATGATACTTAGGGGCGCGGGCCTTACCATAAATTGGTTAATGTTTTTTTGCGCCATTAGGTTTACGACAATTGCCAATGCTGTTTTGCTGACATATACTGCTCCAATTTTCATCGTACTTTTATTGCCAATATTCTTAAAAGAAAAAATTGAATTAAAAACGATTTTTTCTTTGATTTTATCTATGATTGGCATCACTTTAATAATTTTCCCCGGTCTTAAAATTGGTGCCGGAACTCATCTTTTTGGGATGATTTGTGCTTTGGGGGCAGCGATAACATACGCTCTTCTCGTCATTACAAGTAAATATTTGCTTGATGAGTACACGCCTGCCTCTTTGGTTTTTTATGAGTCTTTTATCTCTTTTCTCATTCTAACTCCTTTTATGTTTGTAAATTTTTCGAAGCCAACCAGTGGCGAATTGCTGATTTTAATTATAATGGGCGTTGTAAATACAGCTTTAGCGGCTTTCCTTTATATAAGCGGTCTTAAGCAGGTAAAAGCTCAGCACGCGGGAGTTCTTGCTTATTTAGATCCTTTAACGGCTACAATTCTTGCAATCTTATTTTTATCCGAAGTTCCAACTATCTATACGGTTGTTGGCGGAATATTGGTTTTGATAGCGGGCTTAAATATTATCATTCAAAAGCGTATAGAGCAGCCTCTGATACCGGATTGAAAAAAAAGTTAGCTATAGACGATTTTAATTAGAGATATTCTTGCTAAAAAGAACAAGAGCCCAATAAGCCACCACCATTTTTTAAAAAAAATGCTGTCCAATGTTCGATTATTTTGCATCCAGACCCAAAAAAATCCGACAGTGTATCCTAAAAAGCATCCGGCTATAATGTCGCTTAGGTAATGCACCCCAATGTAGATGCGGTTGAGCCCGACGGCTAAAGCGTATCCCAACCAAACATATCTAATTAATTTTACTTCTTTATGTTTAGCAAGAGCGGATACTCCCAATAAGGCAACGATGCTAAAGATTAAAGTTATGTGCCCACTTGGGAAAGAGTAAGAGCAGTGCGTCCCCAAAGGGGTAATGGGGAGAACTTCATATGGACGAGGTCTGGCAATGATTATCTTTAATGTTTCTGAGATTAGAGTGGCTGAAGTAATACTTAACCACATGGCCGGAAGCCATTTATCTTCTTTTTTTAGCAAAAAATATAATGAGAGAAGGGCAAATAAAATATATGCTACCCAAAGTTCTTTGAAAAAAGATATAAAAGGGTTTAGGGATTCTACTCTCTGATTGGCAACAAAACTTACAATTTGTTTATCGAAAATAAAAGACAAGATTATAAGAAAGATGAAAATAAGGTATTTGCGAGTGCAACTCATCATTTCTCCTAAAAAAAAAGCCCCTGGAAGGGGCTTTTTGATTTCAAATATAGCTAAAGACAATTAGATTTTAACTACATTTACAGCATGTGGTTTTCCATCTTTGCCTTCTTCGACGTCAAATTCGACTCGATCTCCTTCATGGATAACCTTAAAGCCTTCTCCCTGGATGGCAGAGTAATGAACAAAAATATCTTCTCCCCCGTCCTGCTCAATGAAACCATATCCCTTTTTTGCATCGAACCACTTAACCGTACCCTGAACCATTGTTTGACCTCCTAAAAAGTTAAAAAATATTACTGGTTCAGAATAACTTTCTCGGCGAATAAAGTCAACAAAAATTTAACCACCTGTAATTACATAGGTGCTAGCGAACTTTTTCAATGGCCTTATGAACGATGTTGTAGTGGGTATATCCTCCTTTATGGAGGATAGTGTCGCCGAGTTCAGGGTCCATTTTCATACTCGCGATGCAAGGATAACTGTGCCAGTATTTGGCCACCACCCCATCTATATTTTCGTTTAGTTTTTTCCCTATGAGTTTGTGGGCTACAAAGTAGGTTGCTCCACAAGGAGCGCTTATAATAACTTTTGCGTTTTTTATAACGCCATTTTTTATTTCAATCTCAATCTCCGGTTTTCCAACGCGAAAATAGTTAATGAATTTGTTTATGTGAGGATGCACTTCGTTTTTTTCGAGTGAGCAAAAAGGTTTTGGAAAGGCGCATTCCAGTTTGAGCCCGGCGCAGATTTGTTTTATTTTATTTCTTGCCCATCGGGTTAGCCAATCTGGATGTTCAATTGGAGCAATTATTCCTTTAGCCCCCGCTTTTTTTACTGCTTTTGGCAAGGCGAGCAAGATATCTTCATGAACATTTATGGCAAGCAATATGTCGTGAGGGGGAAGTTCTGCGGGAAGGTATTTTTCAGGGTCATCTATATAATAAAGGAGCTCAGCTGGCAGTTTATGTATTCCCACAATATCTTCAGAAAAATTGAGATGATAATTTTTGCGGCAGTTAACACACTCATCTCCGCAACCTGTGCAGACAGAGGGCTCGTTTGTTAAATGTTTAATCAACTTTTTCGCGTAGCCGTCATCAAATACAGAGTGAAAAGGAGCAACTTCTTTAGGCACCCATTTGTCAGGACAGATTATAAATATCTTCATCTTATACATGCAAGCCTTTCAGTGTTTAATATATTATAACGAATAAAGAAATATTTAGAATGCTTGGGAAGAAGAGCAAAAATTAAACCATGCAATCTCTGCATTCTCCTGAAAATTCTGAATCAGCCACAATAAAACAAGGTTCTTTGGTGAGATTTGGGGGCTCGCTTAAATAAAGAACCTGTTCTTTTTTGCTTCCATACCGGTAAATTGTGATGCCTTTGCATTTAAGCTCGTATGCCAGCATAAATATCTTTTTTATGTCATCTTGCGATGCGCTCTCGGGCAAATTTACCGTTTTTGAAACGGCGTTGTCAGTATATTTTTGAAAACTTGCCTGCATTTTAACATGGTGTTCGGGTGGAATATCAAAAGCGGTTACGAAGAATGTTTTAACATCCGGCGGTATCTCTTCAATATCTTGAATTGAGCCCAAATGAGCAATTTTAGCTGTTAACTCCTCGCTGTAGAACCCCCGTTTTTTTGCGATTTGTTCAAAGAAGGGGTTGGACTCGAAAAGCTTGACTCCTTCCATTACATTTCGCATAAAGGAGACGGCAAAGAGCGGTTCGATTCCGCTGGAAGTTCCGGCAATTATACTTATTGTTCCAGTTGGGGCTATGGTTGTTGTGGTGGCATTTCGCATGGCCTCAAAGCCAAGCTTATCCCAAACACTTCCCTTAAAATTGGGGAAAGAGCCTCTTTCTTTACCTAACTCTGTAGATTTATTTCTGGCTTCTTCTAAGATAAATTTCATTATTTTAGTGCCAATTTCCAAAGCTTTTTCGGAGGAGTAGGGGATTCCGAGCTGAATAAGCATCTCGGCAAAGCCCATCACGCCTAATCCTATCTTTCTATTTCCTTTTGTCATTTTCTCTATTTCGGGTAAAGGAAATTTGTTGGCGTCTATGACGTTATCGAGAAAATGAACTGCTGCCTGAACAGTTTTCTTGAGTTTCTCCCAGCTCACTTTATTATCCATAACCATTTTTGATAGGTTTATGGAGCCAAGGTTGCAGCTTTCATAGGAGAGGAGCATCTGTTCGCCGCACGGATTTGTGCTTTCAATTTTTCCCAGTTCCGGAGTTTGGTTGCGTCGGTTAATCTCATCGATAAATATTATTCCCGGGTCTCCCGTCTTCCAAGCGGCAAATGTTATTTGGTCAAACACATGTTTTGCCCGGAGCTTCCTTACAACTTCTTGGTTGCGGGGGTTTACGAGCTCATATTCACTATTGGTTTTAACTGCTTCCATGAATTGGTCAGTAACTCCAACTGATAGGTTAAAGTTGGAGAACCTTCCTTCCTCTTCCTTTGAGGCTATAAAATCAAGGATATCCGGGTGGTCGACGCAAAGGATGCCCATGTTGGCGCCTCTTCTTTTGCCACCTTGTTTTATTACTTCGGTTGCCATGTCGAATACGCGCATGAATGAAAGCGGGCCCGAGGCGACTCCTTTGGTTGTCTTAACTATATCGCCTTTTGGCCGTATCTTTGAAAAAGAAAAACCTGTTCCTCCTCCGCTTTTGTGTATTAAAGCCATGTGTTTTACGGCGTCAAAAATTTCTTCTATCGAGTCTCCGACCGGCAAGACAAAACATGCTGAAAGCTGGCCAATATCGGTTCCCGCGTTCATCAGGGTAGGGGAATTAGGAAGAAATTCAAAGTTTGCCATCATTTGGTAAAATGTCTTTTGAAGAGATTTTAAATCAACGTTTGGATTATACTTTTTATCTGATTCCGCAATTACTCCGGCGACCCGGACAAAGAGTTCTTTGGGTGATTCTACCACTTCACCTTTGTCATTCTTTAAAAGGTATCTCCTTTGTAGCACTTTAGCGGCGTTCACTGTAAGTTTTAACTCATTTTGAAGGCCCAATATCTTTTTTATCTCTCTTAACTCTGCTCTTTTTTGTCGGTAAACTATATAGGCCTTGGCTATTTTTGAAAGGTTTGCTTGAATGAGTGTTCGCTCGACGATATCTTGGATATCTTCGACACCTGGGATTATGTCCGGCTCGCATTCTTTTTTGAGAGTATCAACAACTTCATTTGCTAATTCATTTGCTAATTTTTTGTTGGGTTCATTCGTGGCCGCGGAGGCCTTATAGATAGCTGTTGCTATTTTACTTTTATCAAAATCGACAATGCGCCCGTCTCTTTTGCGAATTTTGGAAATTGGGCTCATTTTAGCTCCCTTAACTTTAGAATGGTTATTTTGCAGTTGTTAGGATGTTCATCTTTAAGTTTATAATATTTCATTGCCAAAATACTGGCAAGGAGTAAAAGGATAATTTGTATCTGTATTTTTAAGAAAGGGGTTAACAATAATTAACTTCTAACAGTCAAGGGAGGTTAATTATTTGAGAAATTAAGGCGAAATGAGGCCGTGAGTCTCGAGAATTGACTGGTTCGACAGCACTTTTTCTATTTCATCATCGGCGACAATTTTTCCTTCATCTATGATAATTGCCCTTTTGCAGAGCTTTGCGGCTTCATTTAAATTATGAGTTACAACTACTTTGGTTACAGGGAGGGAATCGAGTATCTTAATTATTTTTCCTCTCCCCCTAGGGTCAAGATTACTAGTTGGTTCATCTAAGACAAGTATGTCCGGCTCCATCGAAAGAACGGTGGCAATAGCAACTCGTTTTTTTTGGCCAAAGCTTAAATGATAAGCCGAGTGCTTTTCAAACCCCTCCATCCCTACTGATGCCAGCGCCTTACTTGTTCTCATTAAGATTTTCTCTTCAGTAAGACCCATATTAACTAATCCGAAGGCGACATCTTCAAAAACAGTAGGGCAGAAGAGCTGGTCATCTGGGTCTTGAAAAACAAGGCCGACTCTTCTTCGTATCTCTTTTAAAGTGTATTTATTAATGGGGAGGCCAAACACCTTGATTTCGCCATCTCCTCTTAATATGCCGTTTAAATGAAGGATAAGTGTGGATTTCCCGGCGCCGTTGGGGCCGAGGAGGGCAATGGACTCTCCATGTTCGACAGTGATGTTTACGTTGTTTAGCGCCACCGTTCCATCCGGGTACTTGTAATGAAGATTTTTTATCTCAAATGCTTTATTGTGATGCAATTTAACTCCCCGAAACTAATTTTGTTAGTGTATGAGAAAAATGCGATAACACTGCCAACGAAACGATAAGTGTTGTGAAAGCAATATCCCTGAAGATGATTGGGCGCTTATCTAAAGTTTTTGCTTCTCCATCATAGCCGCGAGAAAGCATGGCTGAATAGATACGCTCGCCTCTCTCGTAACTTCTTAAAAAAAGAGTAGCCGTCATCTGCCCGATGGTGCCAGTTTGCCAAATCCACTTGCCCTCAAAATTTCTTGAATCGCGTGCTCTTTTCATCCGCATAGTTTCGTTGACCACCACGAAGATGTATCTGTACATGAAAGAGGCGATTGTTATGAATATTTTGGGGGTTCCCACTTGTTTTAACCCATCCATAAGTTCGTTAAAGGGGGTGGTGGAGGTGAGCAGAGTGAGGGCTGCTACTCCAAAGAATGCTTTTATTGCTATATTAAAAAGAAGGATAATTCCACTTTGGTAAAGCGTTAAACCCCAAAGATTGTAGCTTCCCCCTCCACTTCCCATGAATGGAATAAACAAGGTAATCATTAAGATAAAAGGTACGGTCACCATGACTCTTTTTAAGATAAAACCAAGGGGTACTTTGGAAATAAAAAGCAGTGTAAAAAAAATTAGATAGTAACCCCCGAATGCCTTTCTGGCATTCGGGGGAGTGGTTACACACAGCAAAATCAAGGCGAAGAAGCTAATGATTTTTGCTCTTGCCCCAAGATCTCTTAAGGGGCTTTTAATTTCGCTATATTTGTCGATAAAAAAGTGCTTCATTAGGCTTTAATTGTCTCTTTCTTCATTAAAAGTTTAGCTAGGCCGTAACCTAAGGCAAAAGTAATGGCGGTACCTACCAGTCCCGCTGCTCCCGTGGCAACAGCTCCTTCCCCAAAACCCGGCATTGTGTAATCGGGAATGGGTGATTTTTCCCAAATTTCTGCTCCTTCGGTTCTTGAGAGGAACCCTTTATCCTCAGCAACTTTTTCGAGGCCATCTGGCCAAGAAGAGGCAAAAGGTGAGAGAAGTATTGCAAGAACAAAAGATGTAATTAAAGCGATAAGGACAAATTTTTTCATATTATTGGCCACCATCAACACCTCCTGAATTCTTAGAACCGAGAACATTGTTTTGGTCGTAAATTTTTACTAAATCGGGCCTGTTGTTTAAGACGACACCAATGACAACTGTTGTTATTATTGCCTCGCCGATGCCAATTAAAGCATGGACTCCCATCATTGCCGGCAGGGCAACTTTGAGTGGTGATGTGCCGGATAAAGCAAGTTCAATGGCACAAAACGCGGAAGCGGAAACGACAGAAAGCCATGAGGTTACCGCAACAGCACTCAGGAAATAAAAACGGTTCTTTGGTAAAAAAGATTTTATGGCTATAAAAACATAATAAGCCATAATTCCACCAATTATTCCCATGTTAAATACATTTGCCCCCAGGGCAGTTAAACCACCATCGGCGAATATTAACATTTGAACAAATAACACCACCGTTATGGTAAGACAAGAAAACCATGGACCCAAAAGCACCGCGGCTAAAAAAGCCCCCAAAAAATGCCCCGATGTGCCACCGGCTACGGGAAAATTTAACATCTGTGCGGCAAATATAAAAGCCGCGGTTACTCCAAGAAGCGGTACTTGTTTGTCGCCAAGTTCTTCATTGGCTTTTTTTAAACCATACCCAACAGCCACAGCGGACATTGCTGCAGTTGTGGCCAAGGTTTTTGCGTCCAGAAAACCATCTGGAATATGCATAGTTAATCCCTCCAATAGATTTTATTTGTGAAATCCTTCGGGACCCCTTCGTGCTAGCGCACTAAACTTTAGATATTGTTACTTCGTTTTTGTGATGGTGATGGGTTGAAAGGTGGCTTACTTCAGAAAACGCTTTCTTTAGAGAATCTCTTGCTTCTGCCGTTTTCTCTTTAGAATTTTCTACATAATTACTTAGGTGTTTGTTCCCGATTAAATCTGCAATATTTTTCCACTGAGAAATATTCTTCTCTAAAAGCTCATTTGCCTCAATTAGTTGGTGGAATGCAATTTTAATTTGGGTGTAATTGACACCGTTTTCACACATCTTCTCCGCCTCTTAAAGATAAAACTACCTTAAAGTTTGGAATCTTCGTGACCCCGGTTGGGATAAATGTTAACAGACGAACCCCTTTTAAGCAAGCGTTACTTTTCTGTCAAAATTACTTGATGGTCAAGCAGCTTTATCTCCTTGAAATTTGCGTTGACGAATTTTTGCTCGCCGAAGAGATCGACAAGGTGTAATTTATCGCCCTCGGGCTTAATAGTTATTACGTTTTCCATACATTCTTCCAGTTTTCCATCTTTTTTTTCTATGTAGACCTTTGCTTCGCACATCTACTGCTTTACCTCCTTTAAACCAAGTTTTTTTCTTATTAATTTAACAACTTCCTCCATTAGGTGAGGAAGGGGTATTTGCTCCACTCCAATTAAATTAACATGAGGGTGTGAAAGAGGAAGCAAGATTTTTTCTGCTTCACATCCCGCTATAGACTCAGCCATTTTAGGAGTTAGCTCTCCCATAAATGAATTGGGGATGACGATGGAGATTGGGCCAACTACTATATCCGCTTTTTTTAATGAAAAACTCAGCGCGTTTTCGCCACTTGCCGCACGATTTGCTCCGGCTTTCATCATATTACTTGCGGCTATGGCATTGGTTGCCAAAATCATTATTTCAACTTCTCCGGGCAGGTTTTCGCGAAGGCGGGTTACTATCTGGCGGCCTATGCTTCCACCCATGCCATCAATTACAGCGATTACCATAAGCTTATTTTATCCATTCAGATAGCTCTTCTAATAGATTTTTTTTAGGGATTGACCCAACTAATCTCTTCTTAACTTCGCCACTTTCAAACAAGATCAATGTAGGGATGCTCATTACCTCATATTTGCCTGCGGTTTCTTGGTTTTCATCTACATTGAGTTTGCATACTTTGAGTTTGTTCTTGTACTCAATAGCTATTTCTTCAAGAATCGGAGCTATTGTTCTACAGGGGCCACACCAGGAAGCCCAAAAGTCAACCAAAACAGGCTCCTTGGCTTTAATAACCTCATTCTCAAAGTTGTCTTTACTTAAATGAATTACGTTCTTTTCGCCCATGGTCGCCTCCTTTTTTACATAGCCATACTTTTACAGATTTTTGTTTTTCATTTTTTCCAGATATCTTTGTGCGGAGACCCCTGCCAGTGCACCTTCTCCTACGGCCACAGCAACTTGCTTTAATTTATTTTGTCTCACATCTCCCGCGGCAAATATACCGGGGAGAGACGTTTGTAGCTCATCGTTTGTTACAATGTATCCTTCGTTGTTTAATTCCAAAACACCTTTTACAAAGCTTGTATTTGGAACACTTCCAATATAGACGAAAATTCCGTCGATGGCTATCTTGCTTTCATCCCCGCTTTTTTTATTTCGAACAATGCAGCCTTCTACCTTGGACGTCCCCAATATTTCTTTAATTTTAGAGTCCAAAATTAACTTTATCTTCTTATCTTTAAGGATTCTTTCTTGTAAGATTTTATCAGCTCTAAATTGGTCTCGCCTGTGGATAATAAAGATTTCTGAGGCAAATCGAGTTAAAAACAGGGCCTCTTCAATTGCAGCGTTACCTCCTCCGGCAACAATAACTTTCTTGTCTTTAAAAAATGCTCCGTCGCATGTAGCACAATAAGAAACGCCTCTTCCGGTAAGTTCTTTTTCTCCCGGAATATTTAGTTTTGCCGGAAAAGCCCCGGTAGCTATGATGATTGTTTTTGCAAAGTAGCTTCCTTTATTATTGACTTTTATCTCGAATGCTCCATCCTTCTTTTTCAGGGAAGTTGCCTTGGATAAAAGGGAAATTTCCAGGCCAAATTGCTTTGCTTGCGCCTCCATTTTTTGCGCAAGTTCCTGCCCTTTAATTACATTGGGAAATCCGGGGTAATTTTCAACATATTCTGTTGTAGATATCTGGCCACCAGGCAGCCCTTTTTCCAAAAGCAAGGTTTTTAGTTTTGCTCTTGCAGCATATATGCCGGCGGTTAGTCCTGCCGGCCCGCCTCCGATAATGATTAAGTCATAAAAATCGTTTGTATTATTCATTTTTATCTCCACTATTTTCAATAGTAGTTTTAATTTGAGTGATGTTTTGCTTGGCTTCCTCAGCTGAGGGGCCTTCAGGAAGGAGCTCCAAATATCTCTCGAACTCTTTGAGGGCATTTTTTAGGTCATTTTTCCCCCTCCAAAAAACAATACCTAAGTTAAAATGCGCATTGGGATGATTGGGGTCTATTTTTATAACTTCTTGGAACTCACGTATGGCAGCATCATTCATGCCAAGATAAAAGTATGCTATCCCCAAGTCAGTTCGTACGTTTGTGTTGTTGGATTGTATCTCTAGAGAGCGTTGATACATATTTATGGCTAGTTGATATTGTTTGTTGTCAAAATAAAGATTGCCTAAACCCACTAATGCTTGAAGATCATTTGGGTTATCCTCCAGTGCCTTGAGACATTCATTTTTTTTAGATTGGTATATTTCTTGCTCGGAGGTTACTTCTGGTGGGGCACTAGAAGGTTTTTGGGAAGGAGGGAACCCCCCCAAATATAAGATTGTGAAGATTGTCAAAACCAACAGAACAACCAATACCCAAGGTAAAATAACTTTCCACATTGGTTTTTTAAATAAAACAAAGCCTTTTTTAGAAGATGTTTCTTTGTGTTGGGTATTTATACCCAAAGTTTGGGCTTTTAAAAGCATGTTAAGGTCACTTGTTATAAGGATTACCCTGTTGGGATTTTTTTTATGAATTTGATAAGTTATGGCTAATATGCGATCGTCTGTAATTTTTAGATTTAGAGATTTTGGCACTTCGGGGAAGGGTTCCAATGTTGCGATTTTGATTGTGGTTCCATTTTTTATTTGGACACCATCGCTTAACTTGCCTTTCTCTGAGAGATTAAAAAGATTTCGGGATACCTCTCTGCCATGGTGCTTAATATCGCTGCTAACATGGGCCATCTTTAATTTATCTATTTCCGAAAGCACTGTTTCAGGGATTATTACTTCGGCCTCGGTAAAAGAGTAAATGATATCCGGGTCTTCCAAGAGTACATTTGTATCTAAGACAAAAATATGTTTCAAATTTATCTCCTTGAACTCAGCACTTTTTTCTTAATGAGCAACAATTAATATATTATATAATCTTTTTCTTTTGCCTGCATAGTTAGAGATAAACTTAAAGAGCCCAAGAGAGAAGCATGGCTTGTTTTATGGTTAACTTAATTGGCGGACTATCTGTCCGCGACAAGGCTCATCAGGTAGATTTTTTATTGATTCCGCACGAAAAATTGTTAAAAACAGATGATAGCTTATCCGTTATTTCTGTCACATTTAAACTGCCGCAACGTGGACATTTTATTTTTTCTTGTTCCTGTTCCTCTTCTTTAATCTCAAATTTCAGGTGACAAGCCAAACAGGTAAAAATTTTCATTTAAATACACTCCTTTAAAATGTAATCCTGTCATTATAATGACATTTTATCTTTTTAAAGTTAAAATTAAAACAAAAAACTAGCATTTTTATGAAAGAGGTGAGTGAAGTGAGTGATTTGTTGGTACGAGATCTTATGCATTTGGGGGTTGTTACATGTGACGTTCAAACTCCTGTAAATGTGATAGCTCAGATGATGGTCGATAATGTAGTTCATTGTATTGTTGTAGTTGATGAAGCTGGTGAGGCTTGCGGAGTTATTTCTGACCTTGGATTAATGAAGGCTTATGGAAAAGATGCTGAAAAAATGACTGCTGAAGATATATTGGGAGGCAGCCCAATTATAGTTAATCCCGACGCGCTTGTTTCTGAAGCTGTCGCGATTATGCAAGAGAAACATATTCATCATTTGGTCATTATGAGTGAACCCCCTTTACGCAGGCCCGTAGGGATTCTGGCGGCTAGTGATGTAATTAAAGAGATGGCCAAAAGATATGGCGCTAAATAGTTGATTTAGTAAGTTAAGTGGTTACGGACATCAGTTTTAAAAGTGAAGACAAAACCTCGCTTTTAACTTAACTTTTGTGTTCTCGGTATATTTTTAATCTTCTTTTACCCGATGATGGTCCTTGATGTTCCATTTTAGTTCCTTGCCCGTAAGTAATCCGGGAAGCCTTGGCGCGCGTTTTCCGATTATTACGAAGGGCAATCGGGGGATGACTTTCCAAGCCGAAAGCTCATCAACCAAACAGATGTTTAATAGACCGTCATCGTTTCTGGCTTGTGGCGTGATTTTGAAACCACTGCCATAACTTATGTTATTGTTTGCTGTAATCAGGACAATTTTTGCTCTTTTAAATTTCATTTGCATTCCTTTAAAATAAGATAGGTGCCAAATGAATTCAATAAAGAGGATGAGAAGTCCTCCTTTATTTGGGGCGGAGAAATTGTAGGAAAAGTTGGATGGATGGAGAAGAAGCTAATGAGGTGATTTTTGTGTCAGTATCTTCAAAGTTTTTTGGAAGAAGGATTTATTTTTTAATTTCTATTCTTATCTTTATGTTTATCCTTCCGATCGGAGCTTCGGCCAAGGATTATTATTTTCCGAGCGTTGATATTGATGTGACGGTAAATTCGGACGGTTCTTTCGATGTTGTTGAGAACAGAACTTTCGACTTCGACGGCGATTTTAGTTGGGCCGCATATATCCTCCCTCTTTATAATGAGGAGAGGGAGAAATTTTATGACGTTACGGGTTTTTCAATTTCGGAGGGTGATGTTATTTACGAGGAGTCTGCTTCCTCGCAGCCGGGGACGGCTCAAATTACAAGAAGCGGCGATGTAATTTCAGCCAAATGGTTCTTTTCTGCAAGCGATGAACAGAGGACATTTACAATAAAATACAGGGTGGGTAACAGTATCGATGTTTACTCTGATTTGGCGCAGTTTTATTGGAAGTTTATAGGGACCGGCTGGAAGAAGGAAATTGGTAACTTTGTGGCAACAGTGAATCTGCCCGAAGGGGCATCTAAAAAGGAGATTAGGGCTTGGGGACACGGTCCCTTATCTGGGGAAGTGACTATTTTAGATAGTCAGACTGTTAAGTATGAGATTTCAAATTTACCGCCTGAAATCTTTATGGAAGGCCGGATACTTTTTCCTACTTTACTGGTCCCTCAGGCGGAAATTGATTTCGATGAGCCGATACTTGAAGATGCTTTGGTTGAAGAGGCAGAGTGGGCAAGAGAAGCGAATGAGGCGAGGGAAAAAGCGAAGGAGGAACTGCAAAGGAGAGAGAAGTTAAGTCAAATGGGTATGGTGGCCTCCATTATAGTTGCGCTCGTGGGTTTTGTCTTCTTTTTGTTTATGTGGTTTATGTTTGGAAAGGAATATAAAACTGATTTTGAGGGCGAATACTATCGTGAGTTGCCGGCGGATTATCCTCCCGCGGTAATGGGTTATTTATGGCGTTTTGGAAGCATAAACACAGAGGATATGGTCTCAACTATAATGGATTTAGCTAGGCGCGGTCATATGAAGATAAAGGAAAATGTGGTTATAAGGAAAGGGTTTTTTAAAAAGAAAGAGGATTATGATTATACGATTGCAAAAATGGATAAGTCTTCCGACGGCTTGAAAAAGTTTGAAAAAACTCTTTTAAATCTCCTTTTTAATAAGGTAGGGAATGGGCAAAAAGTTAGCCTGGAAGAAATTAAAAAATACGCAAAAAAACATTCCTCTTCTTTCCAGAGTTTCTTCAAGAACTGGAAAAAAGAAGTTGTTTCAGATGCTAAGAAACAGAAGTTTTTGGAGAGAAAAGGGCTTGTAATAGGATTAAACATTTTGGTTTCGATGACGGTAATCATATTTGGCATATTGATTTTAGCAACGTGGGAAATTTCGTGGGGCTTTATCGCAATTGTTTCGGGGATTATCCAGCTTCTTCTTTCGTTTTTGCTAAAAAGGCGTTCATATAAAGCTGCTTTGCAGTTTCAGCAGTGGGCTGCTTTTAGAAAATTTTTACTTCATTTTTCAAACATAAAAGAGGCACTCCCGAGCTCCATGGTAATTTGGGAGCACTATCTTATTTACGCCATTGGTTTGGGTGTGGCAAAAGAGGTGATAGAACAGCTAAAAATTGTTATTCCCACAATAAACGAGGGGGTTGCAACAACATATGCCGGACCTGCTTGGTTTGAATCAAGTCGCGGTGTCGGGGGATTGAGCGGCTTGGAGTCGCTCAGCAACAGTTTCGCCTCGGTTTCGGCCGTTGCCTCAAGCGCCATGAGTTCAGCAAGTGGCGGTGGCGGCGGCTAGATTAGCCGGGAGTTTGTCAGTTGACAGTCGGGAGCAAGTTCGAATTAAAAAATAAAAAATAAAAGTTAAAAACGATATATAAAAATGAAAAAGTTTAAAATTCTTAAAGACATTTTTAGTTTTTCGACTCTAAGCTTTCCCGCTCTATGCTCTCGGTTTTTCTATATTCTATACGCTATAAGCTATCGGCCGGTTTACTTATAGAGCGAAACAAATCTCTCAATTGATCTATCGTAAGTTTTTTCTACTTCGGGTGGGAAGAAGCATCCGGGAAGCTCTCCTCTATCTCTATGATAAGCCACACACTCGCAGCACTTTCCTTTTCTGCTGCAAGGTTCGTATGTGCAGTTGCAAATTTTTTTATTTTCCTCAAATGTGCATTCCATAGTACCTCCTTACAGTCGGTAGTTTCTTAGTCGGGAGTCGGGAGTAAGTCAAAATGAAGAATTAAAATATAAAAATGAAAAAATATATAGAAAAGTGAAAAAAGTTTTAAAAACATTTTTAATTCTACGTTATGGTTCCCCATTTTTTATTTAACTTTACCCATACTCGTTACTTCTCCTTTGCCACTTGCCATTAGCCTTTTTGACTTTTGACGATTTTTTCCTTATTTACTTCCCATGTTTATTTATAACTAAGCCGGTGAGTAGTTTTGGATAGAAATAAGTCGATTTTTGGGGCATTTTTTCCCGATTGCTGGCAACAGCTCTTACCTCTTCAACTTTGGTTGGGTTAACCAATAAGGCAATTTTATATTCTCCCTTATCGACGAGCTCAAGCGCTTCATTTTCATCAGGTGTAAATTTTATCGATTTATGTTTGATTAGATTTTTATCTTTTATACCGATGATTTTTTCGATGAGTAAGGAGTGAAGTATGGTTATGTCCAGTTTTTTCCAATCTTGGGAGTGCTCTGATGGGATTAACTTATCCATAATGTTTTCATCTTTTAAGATAAGCAAGTGGTATTTGTTTGTTCCCGGATATATTCCAAAGGCATGTGTTTTGTTAAATTCGGCAGAAAGTCTTTGACTAAAAATATTTTTTATCTTTTCTTTGTTGCCTTCATTGAATTTAAAGGATTCAATTTTAAAGAAGTTGGCAGCTTTCTCTAAAATTTCATTTTCATCAGGCAAAGAAATATCTTTAATTACTCTGTGGACGGGTAAGACAGACAGGCCTTCATCGTTCATATTTACAAACATCATCATTACGTAATTAAACCCTTCGATTCCGGAATAGTTGTTAATTTTTTTTCTCATTTCGTTTCTATAGTTTAATGCAGTTTCATAACGATGATGCCCATCGGCTATAAATATTGTCTTATCTTTCATGAGTTGACTAATTTTTTTGATGATTTTTTCGTCGAAAACTTGATGTAAGGTGTGATTTGCTCTGTCTTCATCGATTATTTTAATAGTTGATTTATCGTCCGGGAATTTTTTAAGTATGTTGTCTATTTTCCCTTCCGGGTCTAAATATAATGAAAAGACTTGACTAAAATTGGTCTCGCAGGCCCTTAGTAGATTGAGGCGGTCAACTTTAGCTTTAGGGAATGTTTTTTCGTGAGGCAAGACTTTGCCGCTCTCGAAATCTTCAAGTTTAAGAAGGGCTATAAAACCAACGCGGCTTACATCCCTTCCTTTTGCTTTATATTTTTGCTTGTAGATATAAATTGCGGGTTTGTCGGAGGGGAGCAAAACGTTCTGGTTCAGCCAATTTTTTAAATAATTTGCGGAACGAGTATATTTGTTATTGAGCCCGTTGTCGCCCGGTTCGTTTTTACCCAGAACGAGACGAACTACGTTATACTCACTTTTCCTATAAAAATTTTCCAGTTCTTCGGGGGATATAACATCGTAAGGAGGAGCTGTAACATCTTTTAAGTTAATCTTACGATTGTTGTAAGTAATGCCTTTAAATGGTTTAATTTCAATCAAAATTTTCACCTTTTTTTGAATTTGCGACACAACAATTTTACGTGAGATGTTTGTTTTGGACAACAAATTGTTACATTTATTTTTAAGTACAAGTAATGGTTATTACAGAAAAGAGATTTTGGGGATAAAAGGTTTTTTTCAAAAGATTTCGCGTACTAATTCAGGAAATTAATCTAAGATTTCTACGATAACCCAACGCTTCCCCCAGTTAAGGGCTTCTTGATGAGCATTAAAACAAAGGTCTATGTGATTTTTCTTAATTTTGCCTCCTACATCTCCGGCAATAGCTTCTCCATAACCTGAAATGTAAAGTCGGCTTCCTAAGGGAATTACCGATGGGTCAACGGCAGCGATTCCATATCCTGCTTTAAGGCCAATGGCAGTTATTCCATCACCTGAGCCGGTGCATATGGGGCAGGGGCAATAGCCTGTGGCTAACATTCTAAGTGTTCCGGAACGCTTAGTTCCTCTTGAAACACTACTCTCTATTCTCTCTATTCTTTTTATTATTGAAGAAAGATTATCTTCCAACTTGCTGTCAACCTGTGCTAATGAGCTCTCTTTTTGTTCGAGTTGTTTTTTAAGAATATCTTTTTTCTGCTGTGATTGCTCTATCAAGCGGATAATTTGCTTTTGTTTTACTTCTATCTCTTCTTTTGTTTTGTTTAAATTATCCTCTTCTTTATGTATTGACTCAATAAGCTTTGAGTCTTGTTTTGCAAGCGATTTTAGGTAAAAAAAGTTATCAAAAAATTCATTAAAATTCTCTACGGTAAGCAGAAAACAAAAGGGGTTAAAATTGCCGGATGTATAGATGTATTTTAATTTATTATTTAAGATGCTGGTTTTTTCTTCTAAACGCAATTGTGTTTCGTCTAAATTTTTATTTAGTAATTTAATTTCCTCTTCAGCTAAGAATGACTCGGCATCAAGTTGGGGGATTGATTTTTTAAGTCTATTGATACTTGTTTGAATGGCTACAAGCTCTGAAAGGATATTTTCTTTGTTTTTTTCGAGTTCTGATATTTTTTGCTGGCTTAGAACTTCGTTTTTTTGCGTGTAGATATTTTGATTATTGGGTTGAGCTTGGACAAAACTCGGTAACAACAAGTAATTTATTAAAAAAGATGCCATTAAAAAAAGGCAAAACCATCTTCTTTTTTTTAGCACTTTTCCTCCCCTGGGCGGTTCTCTTTAATAAGAGCGGTATCTTAAAATTTACCACAACAAAAACATTCATAAAAGAAATTTTTTAAGTTTTTTAATGACCTGGTATAATGCGTGTGTGATCTTTAAATGGAATTAATAGGGATTTTTATTACATCATTAATAGTTGGTTTTTCTGGGGCGATAATGCCGGGGCCTCTACTCGCGGTTACCATAAACGAGGTTCATCAGAGAGGTTTTTGGTCGGGTCCTTTAATTGTTCTGGGACACGCGATATTAGAGCTTATTCTGGTGGTGGCCTTGGCTTTGGGGTTTCAGAAAATTTTACTAACTCAACAATTGTTGGCCTCATCGGTCTTTTTTGGGGCCTTTTCTTGTTGTGGATGGGTTTAGATATGTTGAAGGGAGTTTCTCAAAAAAACCGTCTCCCTTGAATTTAAATCTTCCTCGAAAATTAAGACGGGTCCCGTAACGGCGGGTGTTTTTGTTAGTCTCTCAAATTCATATTGGACTATCTGGTGAGCAACTATTGGAATAGCTTACATTTTGGCGGCTTTAAAGTTTGGCATTTGGGGTCTCATTTTTTTCTTTTCGGCTCATATTCTTGCTGATTTGATTTGGTATAGCGCAATTTCGTTTATGATTGTAACGGGAAAGAAGTTCTTATGAATTAAATTTACTTAGTTTTAAGAATTTTATTTTGTGGGCGGGCAACAGCTCTGGATTGCCTGCCTGCCGGTAGGCACGGCGCGCGCCTACTCAGTCGGTTCTCTCATTGCGAAACTTTACTCCCTTCATTTTCTTGCTCGTCCAAGAAAATGAAGCAAAAGAAGGACGGCCGATCATTTTTTACGGCTCCAAAATAACGGTTGTTCAGGCACCTGCAGAACTCCCCCTCGTTTCACTCCGGGGTCAGACAGCTTCGGCTTATTTCCTGAACGACCTATTTTTACACCTAAAAATGATATGGCATATAAGTAAAAATTAGCGCTCTCATATGTTTACCCGCCGTAGGAGGGCTTGCCCGCCTCCCCGCCTGCCTACGCCTAATATGCCGTTAGGCAATGGCGGGCAGGTGGCGGGTTGCCTACAAACAACCCACGGGGTTTTAAAAAATAAAAACAATGAAAGTTTATACTTTTAATTTTCCTGGTAGCTGGTGGCTACCTACTCCTTTTCCTTCTTCGCCTCTGCAATTATTTTTTCCTGTATATCATGAGGGGCCTCTTCGTAGCTGGCAAATTTAAACGAGAAAGTGGCTCGTCCATGAGCCATTGAGCGTAATTCGGGCGCATATTTTTTCATCTCGGCTTTTGGAACCCGAGCCTTAACTATTTCATAACCATTTCCAATAGGCTCCATCCCAAGAATCTTCCCGCGCTTGCTGTTTAAATCTCCAATCACAGTTCCCATGTACTCTTGAGGCACAGTTACTTCAACATTTAATATCGGCTCTAAAATTACAGGGGTTGCTTCTTGTATTCCTTTTTTAAAGGCCATGGAAGCTGCTACCTTGAAGGCCATCTCAGATGAGTCAACCGGGTGGTATGAACCATCATAAAGTATTGCTTTGATGCCAACAACAGGATATCCGGCCAATACGCCCTTATCCAAGGCCTCAATAAGCCCTTTTTCAACGGCCGGTATGTATTGTTTGGGAACCGAGCCACCAAAAATTTTGTCCTCGAACTCAAAACCTGCCCCATGGGGAAGGGGTTTAAATTCTATCCATACATCGCCATATTGACCATGGCCTCCGGATTGCTTCTTGTATTTCCCTTGCACTTTTGATGTTCCGCGGATTGTTTCTTTATAAGCTATCTTTGGGTCCTTAGTTATTGCTTCAACTCCAAATTTTTGTTTGAGTTTGCTTACCTTTACTTCTAAATGAACATTCCCCATCCCCGAAATAATGGTTTGACCAGTTTCATGGTCTCTTTTAACTTTAAATGTTGGGTCTTCTTCAGTTAGTTTATTAAGGGAAGTACCGAGTTTCCCATCGTCGTTTTTACTTTTGGGCTCCAAAGCAATTGAAAAGATGGGTTCAGGAAAGGTCATCTTCTCAAAAACAATTGGTTTTAACTCATCACAAAGAGTATCTCCTGTATGAGTATTAGAAAGCTTAGGTATTGCCACAATGTCTCCGGCAATTGCTTCTTTTATATCTTTCTGCTCTTTGCCGATTACTTGAAGTAGATGACTTACTTTTTCCTTATGTTTAGTGGTGCTGTTGTAAATTTCGCTATCAGCTTTAAGAGTTCCTGAGTAAATCCTGGCAAAATTTAATTTGCCGATGTAAGGGTCGGATAAAGTTTTAAATACCAAGGCAGAGAGGGGCTCATTTTCAATGGGCTTACACGTCTCCTCCTCTTTGGTTTTTAGGTTTGTTCCTTTTGCCGCGGGTCTTTCGTCGGGGGAAGGCAGGTAATCGATTATTGTATCTAACAAGGGGTTTATCCCGATATTTTCAGTAGCTGAGCCACAAAGAATTGGGACAATCTGGCCACTTTTTGTCGCTTTTTTTAATCCTTCCAGGATTTCTTCCGAAGACAAGGGTTTCTCTTCTAAGTATTTTGTTAAGAGATTGTCATCAGTTTCAGCAACTGCTTCGGTGAGAATTTTTGCATATTTATCGGTCATGGGCTTAAGGTTGTCAGGGATGGCGTCTTCAGTTACTTTTCCATTTTTGAAAGTGAGAGACCTCATTTTAATGATGTCGATGATACCCTTAAAATCTTTATTGGCTCCAATTGGAAGCTGAATTGTCACAAAGGAATTTTTAAATGTTTTTTTTAAACTTTCTAAAGCTTTCTCGAAACTGGCATTCTCTTTATCCATTTTGTTGATGAATACCAATCTTGGCAAATTTCGCTCATCGGCCATTTTCCAGGCTATTTCCGTTTGGACTTTAACTCCCGCGAGGCCATCCACCAATACAATGGCTGCATCCGATACTCTTAAAGCTGCTTTTACCTCGCCTATAAAATCAGCATATCCGGGCGTATCAATTAAATTTATCTTGTTTGACCTCCACTCTAAATAAGCTAAAGTAGAGTTTGTTGATATTTTTCTTTTAATTTCCTCGGGGTCGTAGTCGGTTACAGTAGTTCCATCATCCACTTTACCTAAACGATTTATGGCCTGGGAAGTGAATAGGGCAGCTTCAGCAAGAGACGTTTTTCCGGTTCCTCCATGAGCAACTAAACTAACATTTCTAATTTTACTTGTAGTTATTTCTCCCATAAAATTATCCCTCCAATTATTCATGTACACGATATTTTCGATATCTAAGGGGAATAATCCTTCTGTTAATTTAACAATTGTACCCTAATAGAGATAAAAACTTTTAAAATAAGTGTTAATGGGTATAATAATTGTTAAATGCAGTTATGGGGGGCTATGAAAGGGTGTCATGAAGGGAAAGAAATTAATAGTATGTTCGTTCGCGGGGGCAATTATTTTATCCATTTTAACCTGGGGCTATTTTTATGCTTTCGGAGGCTCCTTTATAAAAATAGCCCCTTCCGGCAAAAATGTAATTTCTGATTCTGCCCCAACCATCTCTATAAAAACCTTGACTCCTTTTGTCAGTTTAAAACTCGAAAAGTTTAAGCTTGATGGCAAGGATGTCCCCTTATCTGTATCTGCAGGTTCAACAAGTTTTGCCTATTCTACTCAAAAACTCTCCGAGGGAGAGCATTTTGTAGATGTTGACCTTTTGTATTGCTGTTTATTGTCCAAAGAAATCAATTTAAAGTGGTCTTTTGTTGTCGATACAGTAGCTCCCGAAGTGAGCTTTGAGAATTTTAATGGCGTCATAGCAACTCCGGTATCAAGAATTAATCTTAAAGGCAACACTGAACCGGGTGCTGAAATAAAAGTTCTTTTAAACGGGAACAAGATATCGTTTGAGGAAATTGATTCACGTGGGAATTTTACTCTTAATATATGGAGATTACCTGAGAAAGAAAATGAATTAACTTTAGAAGCTGTTGACGTGGCTGGAAATATTTGGAGCAAGAAAATCCCGATTTTATTTGACGCGTCTGCCCCAAAAATATTGAGTGTTTTCCCTGAAATTGATTCTATTGTAAGAGGGGATATGCCTGTCATAGAAGTCGGTTTTGAGGAAAATACAAAAGTGGCTTCAGCGAATATCTGGGTTGAAGGCGAAAAAATTGAGAGTGAAATTGATTTTGAAAGAATGGTGCTTAAAAGTAAGCCTATCTATGTTGTCAACGGAGAACATGAAGTAAGGGTAGAGATTATCGATGTTGCGGGAAACAAGGGGAGCGAAAAGTGGTCATTTAAATCCGATAGCACTCGATTGGTTTTAGATATTTCTGAGAGAAAATTGTATCTTTACGAGGGGGGGCTGGTGAAAAAAATTTACAGAGTTGCCGTGGGGAGTCCGCGATATCCTACTCCTCTTGGAAGTTACAGAATAACTTCAAAAAGAATGCATCCTACCTGGTACAATCCGAACAAACCATGGTCTGAAGATATGCCGCCTTTCATCCCACCCGGCCCGGGGAATCCCTTGGGACCAAGAGCATTAAATCTTAGCGCTTCAGGGATAAGAATTCACGGTACTCCCTCAACGTGGTCTATAGGAAGGGCTGCGTCGCATGGTTGTATACGAATGTATCCACGTGACGCGATAGATCTTTTTCCCAGGGTGTCTGTCGGGGTTCCTGTTGATATTATTAGATGAATCTGGAGACAGAATGATTTATCAATCGAGTTTCAATCTACATTCCTATAAGTCTGCCAACCTGTTTGATATAACTGAGGATGTTTTGTTGGAGATTTCGCAGAGCGAAGTTGATGAGGGATTAATATCTATCTTTTCTATGTCGGACTCTCGGATTACGCTTTTTTGGAAAAATTAATATCAATAAAAGACCCGTCATAAATCCTCCTATGTGTGCAAACCAAGCAACCCCTCCACTCGATTGCATCACCGGTGTTGTGATTGCGGCGTACCCGCTTGTAAGCTGCAAGAAAAACCAAAAACCGATGACAATAATTGCGGGCAACCTGATTATTTTAATAAAAATAAAGATGGGGATGGCAACATCGATTGTGGCTAAAGGATAGAGAATTAAATAAGCAGCGAGCACTCCGGCGATAGCTCCACTTGCTCCCAAACTTGGGATGGTAGAAGTTGGGTTAAAGATTATATGCCCGATGGCTCCCCCTAATCCGCATAAGAAATAAAAAACGAGAAACTTACCGTGTCCCAAAACATCCTCTATATTGTTACCAAAAATCCAGAGATAGAGCATATTCCCTATTACATGAATCCAACCACCATGTAAAAATATTGAAGTAATTAAAGTCAAGTAAGTGCTTATGCTCGGGAATTGAACAATCAAATACGGAGTCATCGCATATTCTTTTATAAACATATCTAAACCGCTTCCAAGAGATAGTTCATAAATGAAGATGGTTACATTTATAATGATTAGGCTCATTGTTGCCCAAGAAATTGTTTGTGTGGGGTTATCATCGTGAATTGGAATAATCATACGGCCTCCCGAGCATTAATCTTAACCAAAGAGGGGTTAATTGACAAAGCGTATTAACGAAATTATGATAAAAATAAATATATGGCTTAGAAAGGAGCAGTTTATGAGTTTAGTATGGGTAGTTCTTCTTATTTTATTTGTAGTTATTGTTTTGAGCGTTATCGCGACCTACAATCGTTTAATTACTTTAAGAAACAGAATAGATAATGCCTGGGCTCAAATCAGTGTTCAGCTTAAGCGCCGCTACGATTTAATTCCTAACTTGGTTGAGACGGTTAAAGGTTACGCTGCTCACGAAAAAGAAGTTTTTGAAAAGGTTACAAAGGCGAGGACTCAAGCAATCCAAGCGGGAAATATTAAAGAACAAGCGAGTGCGGAGAATATGCTCACCCAGACCCTGAAATCGCTTTTTGCGGTTGCCGAAGCTTATCCGGAACTTAAGGCAAATCAGAATTTTATGATGCTTCAAGAGGAATTGGCCGGAACCGAGAGTAAAATTGCTTATGCCCGTCAGTTTTATAATGACACAGTTATGAGGTTTCATACGCTAATTCAGTCTTTCCCCAGCAATGTTGTTGCTTCCATTTTTGGTTTCAAAGAGCGCGATTACTTTGAGATAGAAGAAACTTCCAGAGAGTCAGTTGAAGTAAAGTTTTAATAGAAGATACCTGCCCGCCTCTGGCGGAGCTTATGGCGTATAGCAGATAGCAGATGCCTGACCGCCTTCTGGCGGGGCTTATGGTTTAAACTATCAGCTATCGAGGCCGCAAGGCCGGGCCATTAAACTTATGGCTGATGAGGATACAGTTACATAGTGACCAAGAAGCTAAGAAGCCAAGGGGCTAGAATATGTATGAACAAATTTCGAGCAATGTTAGAAAATCATGGGCCATGATTGCCATATTTGTGGTGTTCGTGGTCCTTTTAGGATATATCTTTGGAGAGCTCACCCAGTTTGGTTACGCCGGGGTGATTATTGCTTTGGTGGTTGCCATCACTATGAGCTGGACAAGTTACTACTACAGCGACAGAATAGTGCTGACCATGAGCCGGGCACGGCCTGTCAAAAAAGAAGAATTTCCTTATCTCTATAATGTAGTAGAGGGGTTGGCAATTGCCGCGGATATTCCTACGCCAAAGATGTATGTCATCGAAGATACCGCCCCGAATGCTTTTGCCACGGGGCGTGACCCTGAGCATTCGGCGATTGTCGTTACCACGGGTTTGCTTGAAAAGCTCAACAGGGTTGAGCTTGAGGGCGTTATTGCCCATGAAATGAGCCACATTAAAAATTATGACATCAGGTTTGCGACTTTAGTAGTTGTAATGGTTGGGTCGGTAACCCTTCTTTCGGATTGGCTTCTTAGGTCATTTTGGTGGGGTGGTGGCAGAAGAAGAAATGAAGATAGAGGGGAGATTAATGTTATTTTAATGGTGGTCGGCCTCATCCTAGCTATTCTTGCTCCCTTAATCGCTCAACTTATGCGCTTGGCGCTCTCGCGCCAGCGTGAATTTTTGGCCGATGCCAGCGGGGCGATGCTTACCCGCTATCCTGAGGGGCTTGCCGGTGCTCTGGAAAAACTTGCTGCCGACCGTGAGCCACTGGAGGTTGCTAACAAGGCAACGGCCCATTTATATATTGTCAATCCCCTAAAAAACCTCAAGGGCTCAGTAAACAATCTTTTTAACACTCATCCGCCGATGGAAGAGAGGGTTAAGAAACTCAAAGAAATGGCTTTTGAAGCTAATTAGCTAATGTTTGCTTGATAAAGAAAACCAACTATTTTCCACAAAAATTTGGCCGAGGTACTCTAAAGGATAATTTAATAAATGCCGATAATAATAATTCAATCTTTAAATTTCCAAATAGTTTGAGAAAGCGAAAAAATGGCCAATAAAATGAATGAAAAAGATAATCAAAAAGGGGTTACTTCTG
>NZ_JAUSCH010000030.1 GCF_030651595.1 Candidatus Oleimmundimicrobium sp.
TACCCGATACTTTTTTAAATGAAAAAATAAGAATGAAAAATGCCGTGCCTGCCGACAGGCAGGAAAAACGATATAGAAAAATTGAAAATGTTAAAAGCAACTTTTAAAATCAGCCTCCAAGATCAGCCACTAGCCCCCAGCCTCTTGCCCTTAGCAAAATAAGGTTATAGGGTAATGGGGAAAACTCTAAAATCATTTGTTATTTATGAGATTGCCACGTTGCCTACAACTCAATGACGAGTGGAAACTTTCCGCCCTTCTCCCCCCGCCAGCAGCGGACAGACGCAACGACGGAATAAATCCAAGGCTTCTTACAATGACATTTTCTCGTCATCATAAGGACTTTAGCCCGTGGTGATCTCTTGAGATTGCTTCGGCTTCGCCTCGCAATGACGGGAAAGAATTAATCCTTACCCTTCTACCCAAAACAACAGTTTTTCACTCTTCGCCCAAATCATTTCTTTTATCCTCCAGCCTTAAATTTGCCGCATTTTCCGGGCTAATAATGCTTTCCCCTGTTTGAGATTCAATTTCCTTTCTTGCTGTTCCTGCAACATGACCGCCTTGCCTGGCGACCTCTTTGTTTCGAGGAAAAGATTTAGGCTTTTTCTTTTTGGATATTTCAGTAGTGGATGCTTCGGCAAGCATGCTTAACACTAACTCAAGATTGGTCATATTATCTCTGAGATTTTGCTTTTTCAGCCCTTTGAGTTTTTTGTATTCCTTAACGTTTTTATCTGCCCAGGCTTTGGTGATTTCATCGGTTAGAATGGCATATTCCAGCCCCTCTTTTATTCCACGTTGCTGCCATTCATCGGTGAGTTCTTTCCTAACTTCAATGCTTTTCAGGCGTTGATTAATCCATTCTTTGGAATAGCCTTTTTTCAGATAGGTTTGCATTGCCCGTTCAAAAGCTAACTCCGGGTCTTCGGTTTCTTTAATGCGGTCATAACCGACTTTTGCCAGCCAAAGCTTAAAGGGCTCTGCTTTGGGAGACGGAATGGATTGAATCGTACGGAGCAAATCTTCAGTAGCAAGGCAATCTGTTTGTCTTTGCTTACCATCAGGAGCGACCATTTTCAACTGTACGATTTTTTCGTACACTTCACTACCCTCTTGTTTTAGTTTGGTTTTTAGGTCAGACCAATATCTTCTGGAGTTTGAGCTGTCGGTCAAAACAGCGACCACATCAACAATGGAAAAAAACCATTGTTCTTTGTTATCGTCCCAATGACGACGGACTTTTTTCTGATTAAACAGAATTATGGAATTTTCTTTTTTCATTTTTCTATCTCCAAAACAACAACTTTTCATTCTTCGCCTAGAAAAATTTGGCTTGCCATTCGAAGTCCAAATATATAAAAATAGCCCTCCTTCGCTTGAAAGCTACGGAAGGGCATTCTTCGCCTCAAGTATGATTAAATTGGCTTGCCATTCGTAGCCCGTTAGGGCGAAGAATGGTGGAGGTGCGGAGAATCGAACTCCGGTCCTGAAACATCTAAATAAGACTTCTACGAGTGTAGCTCATCTTTAGTATTCGCCCTCAAGAACCCAATGAGCGGGGATTTCTTGAAAGCTATCCCGTTACGTTCCCCTAACTCTTACAGGAATAGGAGCTAAAGTAGCTTGCTTGCGACGCCACATCTAAGACCGTAAGCAAATCTTAGAGGACGTGACCGCTTAATTAAGCAGCCAGTGCGTAATTATCGGCGTTTAGTTTAAACGCTCCGGCGGTTTTACGAGGAACCAGAACCTCGACTCGCTTCTCTTATCTCAACATTCCAGTCGAAACCGTTCACCCCCAAACTTAATAATAGAAAGTGAGTAGTAGATTGACTGTTTTTGAGATTGCTTCAGTTGCTACGCTCCCTTCCGCCAGAGGCGGACAAGCGCAATGACGGGGAAGAATTGATCCTTAATCCTTAAACCTTACCCCTTGACTTCCCTTCTACCTTCTACCCTTTAATCTTTCTTTCAGGGCCCGCTCTACTTCACGCTTAGCTGTTTTTTCAGCAATTGTTTTTCGTTTATCGTAAAGTTTTTTACCTCTGGCAAGTCCTAACTCTATTTTAACAAAATTATTAGAAAAGTAAACCTTAAGAGGGATAATGGTATAGCCCTTTTCCTTTGTTTTTCCTATAAGACGCTTTATTTCCATTTTCCGTAAAAGGAGCTTCCTGGTTCTTCTTGAATCCTGCTCCTCAATCCGTCCAAAAGTATATGGAGAAATATGCATATTATGCAGAAAAATTTCATTGCCTTTGATATGAGCAAAGCTCTCTTTAAGACTTATTTTGCCAACACGAATCGATTTAACTTCATTGCCCTGAAGAACAAGCCCGGCTTCATAGGTCTCGTCTATAAAATAGTCGTGATATGCTTTTTTGTTTTGCGCTACAATTTTATTTTTAGCCACAATACTAATCTCCGATCAAAAACTAATTGCTGAAATCCAATAACTAAACTTTCTCTATTCTTCCCCTCCCTCGATGGGAGGGGTTAGGTTTGTCCGCCTCTGGCGGGGGAGGGTAAAACAAACAATTCTTCTTTATCACTTCCAATACCCCATCTATATTCATCAACACTTCATTGTTCCAGAACCTTAAAACTTTAAAACCTTGCCCTTTTAACCACTTGTCTCTTTCTTTATCTTTAATTATTTTTACTGCATGCTATCTGCCATCTGCCATTTATTGTTTGCTTTTGACTCTTGACTGCCCTTTTTTGAGATTGCCGCGACCTGCCTACCGCCGTGCCCGCCTCTGGCGGGGCAGGCAGGTCGCCTGCGGCTTCTCGCAATGACAGAATAAATCAAGGCTTCTTACAATAACATTTTCTCGTCATCACGAGGGCCTTAGCCCGTGGTGATCTCTTGAGATTGCTTCGTCTTCGCCTCGCAATGACAGAGGGAAATTGATCCTACCCTTTAATCCTTTAATCCTTAATCCTAGTTCCTTGCTTTACCCTTTTACTTTCTATACTCTATACTCCATACTCTATCTGTCATTACACTACTGCAAAATCTACTATTCTTTCTTCTATATTAATATTTACCAACTTAACCATTATCCTTTCGCCCAGCCGATATATCTTACCCAACCGCTCGCCACGCAAGAGAAAATGCTCAGAATCGTAAACATAAAAATCGTCGTTTAATGACCTAATATGAACCAATCCTTCTATTGAATTGCTAAGTTGCACAAAAAAACCAAAGCCCGTAACTCCTGTAATCACACCCTTAAACACTTCTCCAACATGCTCACTCATTAATTCGCAAAGTTTAACATTAACCGACTCTCTTTCCGCGTCTTCAGCTTCACGCTCACAAATAGAAATGTGCTCGCATACATCATAAAGCTCCTCGATTAATTTAGTTGATTGTTCCCGCTCACCTTTTGTTTTTAATATTCTTTTAACAAGGCGATGAACAACTAAATCAGAATAACGCCTTATGGGAGAGGTAAAATGAGTATAATGAGATGAGGCCAAACCAAAATGCGGCAGACATTCCGGATAATATTTAGCCTGCTTCATAGCTCTTAAAAGAATTGAGTTTATAAGAAATTTTTCCGGTTTATCGTGAGCAAAAGCAATTATCTTTTGAAGATTTTTCGGATGATTAATTTTTCCTTTTAAGGGATAATCCATTTCTTTTAATAATTCCGCGAGTTGCATTAAAACTTCATAATCAGGCTCCTCATGCACACGATAAACCATAGGAGCTTCCCGGTGATACATAAAACCGGCAACGACTTCGTTGGTAAGAATCATTGCCTCTTCAATGAGCTTTGTCGCAACCGTCCGCTCTCTCATAACCACATCTATCGGTTTGAAGTTTTTATCTAATAAAACCTTAGGTTCAACGGTTTCAAAATTTAAGCTCCCTCTCTTTAACCGTTTTGCATCTAAAATATCACTAAGTTCTTTTAAATCACCAATTAATCTTTCAATTGTCTTATCTTCAAATTCACCCTTCTCAACTTGCTCATCTACCCCTTCATAAGTAAGCCGGGCATCACTTTTTATAACACCCTCAAATATATTAAAGTCTCTTACTTCCCCGGTAGCATCAACAACTATCTCAACAGAGAAAGACAACCTGTCAACTTTTGGATTAAGACTGCAGATACCATTAGAGAGTTTTTGTGGCAACATCGGAATTACCCTGTCTACTAAATAAACACTGTTCCCCCGCTCCCTTGCTTCTTCATCCAACGCGACATTAAATTTAACGTAATGCGAAACATCAGCTATATGGATAATTAAGTTAAAATTACCTTTATCATCCTTAGAAATAGAGATGGCATCATCAAAATCTTTGGCGTCGGCTCCATCAATCGTCACCGTAAAAATATCACGATAATCCCTTCTGTTAGATATTTCGTCAGTTGAAATTGTGTCAGAAATAATTTCAGTTTCTTTAATTACGGCCGATGGAAAACTTAGCGGGAGATCGTGCTCCCTAATTACAATCTCCATCTCAATGTTTGGAGTTGATTTATCCCCTAAAATTTCAGTTATTCTTGCCTTCGCCGGCCTTTTCCCTGTTGGCCATTGTTCGATTTCGCATACTACTAACTGGCCATTTTTTGCTCCAAAAGTTAATTTTGGAGGAATAACAATATTGCAAGATATTTTTTTGTCAGTTGGGAAAACATAGCCGGTTCCCCTTTTAACAACAAACTTTCCGACAATTTTTGTATTGGCCCTTTCGATAACTTTTATTATTTGGCCTTCAATGTTGCCATCTTTAAACCCGCGGCCAAACAAACGAGCCATTACTCTGTCTTTATTCAACGCCCCATTCATCTTTGTTTTGGGAACAAAAACATCATGCGGTTTCGCCAAAATAAATCCATAACCCCTTCTGTTAACCTGAAGACGCCCTACCACGATATTCAACCTCTCGGGTAAGTCATATTTATCTTTTTTTGTCTTTATAATTTTTCCTTCACCCTCAAGCTGATTAAGGGCCTCTTGAATTAAGATAAAGTTGGACTCTCCAATCCTCTCAGCGAATTCAGATAAAGATAGTGGCCGGTATTTTTTACTTTGTATTAAATTAATAATTTCAGACTTAATATCCATAGCTTTTACGCGGCTTCCTTTTTCTTTAACAGCTCTCGTAAAATAGATTTTGCTTTTTCAAGTTGGGAGTCTTCTTCCGTTTCACTTTCTTCATCTATCTCCACAATAAAGTCCGGTTTTATGCCTTCTTCATGAATATCTCTTCCGTTGGGAGTAAAGTAATGCGCGGTTGTTATAACCAAACGTGAACCATCTGAAAGCTTTATAACAGACTGAACGGATGCTTTGCCAAAAGTTTGGCACCCAACCAAAACCCCTCTACCGTGATCTTGAATGGCACCGGCAACAATCTCCGAAGCGCTCGCGCTCCCCTCGTTCACCAAAATTACAAGGGGAATTGTTGAATCCGCCGTACCCTTTGTTTTACAAGATTCAATATTCCCGTTTTTATCTTTTACAGTTACCACAACTCCCGATTCAATAAACTTACTCGCAACATTAATTGCCCCGTCCAAAACTCCGCCGGGATTGTTGCGCAAATCTAAAATTATACCTTTTGCGTTTTCGTTCTTTAATTTTTTAAGAGCAGAATCCAAATCCTCGCCAATTCTATCGTTGAATATATGCAACCTGACATATCCAATATCTTTATCTAAAATTTTAGAAATTACATTTGGAATGAAAATTTTCTCCCGAACAACCTCAAAAACAATTGGCCCATCTATCCCTTTTCTTATTATTGTAAGCACAACCTTGGTTCCTCTTTCTCCCTTAATCAAAGACACCGCTTCCTCAAGAGACATACCATCCGTTAATTTTTCATCTATTTTAATAATTAAGTCTCCGGCTTTAATCCCCGCCTTTTCGGCAGGCGCTCCTTCAATTGGAGAAATAACCGTCAATTTATCATCTTTTAACCCCAGGTACGCACCAATGCCATCGAATTCGCCGTGCATCTCCTCATTTAAGATTTCTGCTTCCTCACCGTTCAAATATCTTGTATATGGGTCACCGAGAGATTCCGCCGCGCCCTTAATGGCTCCACGAATAAGTTCACTATCGGATACATCTTTTACATAATTTTGTTTAATCTCGGAAATTGCTTCTTTTAAAAGGTCCAGAGACGGAACATTTTTGGCTCTAATCTCCAGCATTTTCCCGTGGGTATAAAATCCCGCCGCAAAAACTCCTGTTAAAAAAACTGCTGACAGCAAAATAATCCCAACCACAACTAAAATCTTTTTTTTCACTTAAACACTCCTATTCTAAAACCAGTTCATTGGATTTTTGGGTTCTCCGTTTACCCGAACTTCAAAATGTAAATGAGGGCCCGTGCTCACTCCCGTAACCCCAATTGCAGCAACCTTTTGGCCTTTTTCAACTTTTTGCCCTTCCCGTACATATATAGCGGAAGTATGGGCATAAAGAGTTGAAATGCCTCCACCATGGCTAATTATCAAAGTCCGGCCGTAACCGGTTTTCCAATCCGCGAATAATACCGTTCCGCTTTGAGCCGCGATAATTTTTTGACCATACGGGGCCCCAATATCAATTCCATTATGCATTAGATAAACATGATATACGGGATGCCATCTCATTCCAAAACCGGATGTTACCGGCCCAACTGTTGGCCATTGAAATAAACCGATAGGCCCTGTGGAATTTTCCCCATCTTCAAGCCGCCTTATATAATCTGCTATCTCTTGAGATGATTTTTCAAGCTCTTTTTCAACTTGCTTAAGAGCAGCTTCATCAAGCGATATCTTGTCAAGCACTCTCTTTTTGTTATTTATTTCAGACCTAATCTCTTTTTTCCTATTTTCTCCAGCAATTTTTAAGCTTTCCAACCTCAGCTCTTCCTGTTTTAATATCTCCAACTGTCCTTCAATTTCTTTTTTCTGACTTTCAATTTTAACCTTCTTTTCATTTGTGTTTTTCCTGGTAAGGTCTATTTTAAAAAGCAATGTCGCGTCTTGGTTGACAATTGAATAAAAGAAAGAAAGGCGCTTCAGTAAATCTGAAAAATCACTGGCATTTAAAGCAACTTCTAAATAGACAAGGTCTCCCTGTTTATAAATATTTCTTATCCTTGTGTCTAAAATACCGTTTTGCCTAACGAGCTCATTTTTTAATTCTTCGAGCTCATACTCTGTCTTTTGAAGCTCCTTTTGCGTTAACTTTAATCCATCTTCGACTTCTTCGTATTTCTCAATCGTAAAATTCAATTGCTCGCTTATTTTGACTAATTGGTCCTCGCTCAACTGAAGCTTATGATCTATGCCTGAAATTTCCCGCGAAAGAGCAGACCCTTCTTCTTTTGTCTCTTCAATTTTTTTCCGATTTTCCTCAATTTGCTCGTTTATTGATTTAAACTCATCTTCAGCTTCATCAATGGGAGAAGATAAAACGGGGTTAACAAAAAGAATGATTATAATAACTGTTAAAAAAATTGTAAAAATACTGTTCTTGCGACTTATTTGGAGCATAATCACCACCTAAATTTTAACTAAACTTTTAAGAAACGTCTTAATGCTATGGCACTCCCTGTCGCTCCTATTAAAATTCCTCCTAAAATCATTCCGATAATTAGCCATGAAAACAATACATTATCAACAGTAAGATTTAAAAAAGGCACCGCTTCGGTTACTTGCCGCAAGACCCAAACCCTAACAAAATAAATTAATCCGATAGATACTAGCGCACCGATAAAACCTTGGAGCATTCCCTCAAGAAGAAACGGCCACCGCACAAACCAGCTTGAAGCCCCAACCAACTTCATTATAGAAACTTCTTTTCTTCTGGCAAAAATAGTGAGTCTAATTGTGTTAATTATCATGACAATTGAGGCAAAACAAAGCAAGATTGCAGCCGAAAGACCTACCCATCCAATTATTTTAATTACTGAAAATAATTTTTCAATATAATCCGCGCCATATTTAATATCAACAGCGGGGTCTTCCACTAAATCTTTAAGGTTTGGATAATTATTAATTTTTTCTACAACCGCATTTGTATCATGAGCATCTTTTAAGAATATCCTTATTGAAGCAGGCAGAGGATTTCCCGTCATCGCTTCAAGTATTTCGGGCTTATCTTTCAATTTTTCTTTAAATATCTTCAGAGCTTCATCCTTTGACACATATTTTATGGTTTTTACTTCATTCCATGAAAGCACTTTACTTTGAAAATTTTCAACCTGTTCCGAAGTGACAGAATCTTTTAAGAAAACCTCAATTTCCAGTTTTGAAAGAGCTGTCCCCGCAAAGGAGTTCCAGATAAAGAATACAAGAAAAAATATGCCGACTAAAAATATTGCTAAAGCAGATGTGCTAATAGCCGCACTGCTCATTGCAAAGTTCCTTCGAATATTATTAGTTGCTTCACGAATAAAATAAACCGGTCTAAACTTCATATCCATAGACTCCTCGAGCTTGGTCTCTAATTATTTTACCATGTTCCAGTGCCACAACTCTCTTGCGGAAATTATTAACCAAATCTTTATCATGGGTAGCCATTAAGACAGTGGTCCCCGTCTTATTAATTTTGTCCAACAATTTCATAATGTCCATTGAAATGCTCGGATCCAGATTACCAGTGGGCTCATCTGCAATAAGCAACGGAGGCCTATTGACAAAAGCCCTGGCCAAAGACACTCTTTGCTGCTCACCACCGGAAAGCTCATTTGGGTATCTGCTAAATTTTCCTTCTAAACCAACCAATTTTAAAACTTCCGGAACTTGGGATTTGATTACACGCTCAGATTTTCCGATAACTTCTAACGCGAACGCGACATTATCGTAAATAGTTTTATTTGGAAGAAGCTTAAAATCTTGAAAGACACAACCTATATTCCTTCTTAGAAGGGGAACTTTTCTTAAAGGCATATGAATTATATCATGACCTGCTATTTTTATATCACCTTTTGTGGGGATAAGTTCTCTTATCATAAGCCTTATAAGAGTTGACTTTCCTGAGCCACTTGGGCCAACCAAAAATACAAATTCGCCCTTTTTAATTTTAAGATTAATATTTTCAACAGCAGGCTTTTCATAACCATCATATATCATTGAAACATTTTTCATTATAACCATTTAATATCTACTCCTGAATAGAAATGATAGCAAAGAAGACTTTTTAAATCAAAAAATGTATTAAGATCTTCTCACCAAAACAGATTTAGTAGCAGTAACTACATCTTGCTTTGAAAGTCCAAAATAATCAAGCAGCTCGGGTATGCTCCCGGAGGTTCCAAATTTGTCTTTTATGCCAACCATCTCAATAGGCAAAGGCATCTTTTTACCTAAAAGCTCAGAGATTGCTCCGCCTAAACCGCCAATTATGCTATGCTCCTCGGCCGTTACTACAGCTCTTGTTTTTTTAACTGATTCCAGAACTGTTTTCTCATCAAGTGGCTTAAGAGTGTGAATATTTAAAACTTCGGCCTCTATTCCCTTTTTGGCCAACTCTTTAGCTGCCTCAAGACTAGTTCCGACCATAATCCCGGTGGCGCAAATAGTTACATCTTTTCCTTCTCTTAACTTAAGAACTTTCCCAAACTCAAACTTATAATTTTCATCAAATATGGTTGAGATTTTAGGCCTTCCCAGTCTTATAAAAATGGGTCCATCTATCGTAGCTGCAGCTTTAACAGCTGCTTTTGCTTCATAATAATCAGCGGGAATAATCACTTTTAAATTTGGAATAACCCTCATTAAAGCCAAATCTTCAACCGTTTGATGAGAAGCACCATCTTCGCCTACCGTAATACCCGCATGAGTCGGACATATTTTAACATTTAAATTTGAGTAGACAATCGTGTTTCTTACCTGTTCAAAGGCTCTACCAGTCGCAAAGATGGCAAACGAACCTGTATAACAAATCATGCCTGAAGCAGCAAGGCCTGCTGCGGTACCCATCATACTTTGTTCAGCTACGCCGCAATCGAAGAATCTGCCCGGGAAAGCCTCTTTAAATTTGTAACTTTGCGTAGATTTTGCAAGGTCAGCATCGAGCACAACAACATTAGAACATTCTTTCCCCAGCTCTAAAAGAGCGTCTCCGTATCCTTCTCTTGTTGCTTTTTTCTCCACCATCTTACCCCTTAATCCTATTAGTCGGGAGTCTCTTAGTAGGGAGTCGGGAGTTTGTTAGCCAGATTGCTAGTTTGTTTCCCGCTCTCTATTCTTGCTTTCTGCTTTTAACTTTACTCCTTAATCCTATTAGTCGGGAGTCTCTTAGTAGGGAGTCGGGAGTTCACCTCCACCTCTGCCTGCCGGCAGGCAGGCTAACCCTTCCCCATCAAGGGAGAGGAAATTTACTGAGTGCTGATATTGAAATTCATTGTAACTAATGGTAATTCATTGTAATCTCCACTTAATCTCTACTTAATCTCTACTTAATCTCCACTTAATTACTCTTTAATTCTATATCAACTAAGCTCTTTTAAAGCTATCTCCACCTGCTCTTTGTTTGGCGCTTTCCCATGAAAATCACATACGTTCTCCATAAAAGATACGCCCTTCCCTTTGATGGTGCGAGCAACTATCATGCTTGGCTTTCCCTTAACTTCATCAGCAGTTTTCAATGTATCTGCAATTTGTAAAACATCGTGCCCATCTATCTCAAAAACCTGCCATCCAAAAGCCTGCCATTTATCCACCACAGGTTTAATATTCATTATTTCACACACAAAACCATCAATTTGAAGATTATTGCAATCAATAAATGCCACCAAATTATCCAACTTATAATGAGCGGCAAGCATTGCGGCTTCCCAAATTTCACCTTCTTGTGACTCTCCGTCCCCTATCATTGCATAAACTCTGTAATTTCGACCTGTAAGTCTGGAAGCTAAGGCCATCCCATTAGCAGCAGCTAAGCCTTGCCCAAGAGAACCTGAAGAAATTTCAATTCCAGGCACTTTTTTCATATCCGGATGACCTTGAAGAATACTGCCGAGTTTACGCAGAGTCCATAATATATCTTTCTCAAAATAACCACATTCAGCTAAAGCCGCGTAAAGAACAGGACAAGCATGCCCCTTGCTTAAAACAAACCTATCTCTGTCAGGCCAAGAAGGATTTTTAGGATCGTGACGCATGTGATAAAAATAAAGAGTCGCAACTATATCGGCCGCGGAAAGAGAACCGCCCGGATGACCGGAACCCGCTTCCCCTATCATTTTTATGATATCACGTCTAAGAATTCTGGCTTTTTCCTTTAGAAATCTTTCAAGTTCGTTCCGTTTCAAATAAACAACTCTTTTCTAAATAAATTTAATTTATTGAAACTACTTGTAACACTTAAGATTGATTTATTCAATACCCACTAAGATAGAGATTTTATCTTTAAAAAATTTAAAACTTTATTTATCGAGCTATTTAATATTCTTTCCTCAGAAAATCCCGCTTTCAAGGCAAGATTAATCGCATTATCAAAATTTCCTATACCTGTTGCTATATGCGCGTCACTGCTTACCACAATTTCTGACCCGGATTTATATGCCTCGTTTGCAATAGATAAACAACTTTCATAACTTCCTAAACGGCTTGCCGTTGGAAGGAGAGAGCTGTTGTTGAGTTCAATTACAGCATTATATTCTTTAGCTGCAGCAATTACCTCAGCAGCATCTACTGGAAATGACGGATTTCCCGGGTGAGCGATTATATGAATATTCGGGTTCTTTAGAGCCGAAATCATCGTTTTTGTATTTCCGGCAATCCCTCTATCTTCGTAACCACAGCTTGGATGAAAGGCTAAAAGCACCACATCCAGAGTTTCAAGAAGCTCGTCCTCTAAATCAAGTTCACCTTTTAAGTTAACTATATTGGCTTCCGCTCCTTTTAAAATTCTTACTCCAAAAATCTCTTTTGGTAACACCCTTAAATTCCAAAAATGGAAAGGGTGGGCTCCGCCCGGTAACGCGGGGCCATGGTCGGTTATGGCTATGCCCTCAAGCCCCTTATCTTTAGCAGCTTTAGCCATCTCCATTACTGTGCTATATGCATGGCCACTGGCTACTGTATGAGTGTGTAAATCTACAAGTAACTTCATTTATTCGCCCTTCTTTAAAATCCTGGAAGCTGGGGGCTGAACTTTACCCTTTACCCTTTCTTTTCCGCTACCCGCTGTCTATGACAACCGATAATAAAATCGTCTAAATCGCCATCTAACACAGCTTGAATATTGCCCTTTTCAACCCCGGTCCTGTGGTCTTTAGCTAAACTATACGGATGAAGAATATATGACCTTATCTGGCTGCCCCAGGCAATCTCTTTCTTCTCTCCTCTAATCTTTGTGAGTTCCTCTCTCTTTCGCTCCCGTTCTTTCTCAAAAAGCCTAGACCGCAAAATTTTCATTGCCGTATCTTTGTTTTGAAACTGAGAACGTTCGTTTTGGCATTGAGCAACAGTACCCGTGGGTATATGGGTAATTCTAACAGCCGAGTCGGTAACATTAACATGCTGCCCGCCAGCACCGCTTGCCCTGTAAGTTTCAATCCTTAGGTCTTTTGGGTCAATGATTATTTCAATATCTTCCTCTATAACGGGGATAACATCAACTGACGAGAAGGAGGTATGTCGTCGGCTTGAAGCATCAAAAGGTGATATCCTCACAAGTCTGTGTACGCCCTTTTCAACTCTTAAAAAACCATAAGCATTTTTACCTTTAACAGTAAAAGTAACACTTTTGATGCCTGCCTCTTCATCGGCCTGAATGTCATTTATCTCTGACTTAAAATCCCTTCTTTCGGCCCATCTAAGGTACATCCTAAGAAGTATCTCTGCCCAGTCTTGAGATTCAATTCCCCCCGCTCCGGGATGAATTGACACAATACAGTCATGCTGGTCAAACTTTTCTGTAAACCAGCTTCTTAATTCCATTTGCTCAACATCGTTTTTAAGTTTTTTTAGGTTTTTCTTTGTCTCTTGGTATAAATCTTTGTCTTTTTCCAAAACAGCTAATTCGTTTAATAAACACACATTATCATATTCTTTATGAACTTCATCCCATAAAAGCACATCATCTTTCAGTTCTCTTAATTTTTCCATTATTTTTTGAGCTTCGCTATGCTCATCCCAAAAACCGGGCTTATTCATTTTAAGTTCAAGTTTACCAATCTCTTTTCTTTTAACATCTATGTCAAAGATACTCCTTTATTTTTTCTATTTTCTCTCCCAAACTTCTCAATTCCGCGCTGTAATCAACTATCATTTCATCCCCACCCTTATAAAAACCCCAATTTCATTTTTTATTTGCCACAACATTTTTTATATTTTTTTCCACTTCCACAGGAGCACGGATCATTTCTCCCAATCTTTTTACCCATTTTTACCGGCTTTTTTGTTTCAACTGCTTGGCTGGGTAAAGTTTTTGAATCGGCCGTGTGGTGAGGTTCTTTTACAACATGAGCATGGAAAATGTATTTGACAAAATCCTCTTTTATCCCATGCATAGTATCTTCCCATTTTATAAACGCCTCACGCTTAAATTCCACAAGAGGATCTCTCTGGCCTATAGCTCTAAGCCCTATTCCTCCTTTAAGATAATCTATATCAGAAAGTTGTCTCCTCCATCTGCGGTCAACCACTTGAAGCATAATATGACGCTCCAATTCACGCAATATATCTTGACCTAATTCTTTCTCTTTTTCTTGATATACCTGTTTCGCCGAATCAAATAACTTTTGATGCAACTCTTCCTGTTTTAATGAGTGTAAATCTAAATCTTCCTTGCCCCATGAAAGAGGAATTATCTGAGAAATATCATAAAAGAAGCCGTCTAAATTCCATTGTTCGGGATAAGTATTCTTGTTGGTATGAATTTCTACAATCCCTTTAATTACATCTTCAATAATGTCTAATACTTGTTCGTGAAAGTTTTCTCCTTTAAGACAACGTTTTCTTTGTTCATAAATAATCTCACGTTGTATGTTCATTACATCGTCATACTCCAAAACATGTTTTCTTATATTAAAGTTTTGGGATTCGACTTCACGCTGAGCTCTCTCCACGGATTTAGATATCATCGAGTGCTCAATTGGCATATCATCAGGCAGGCCCAATCTCTGCATTATGCCTCCGATTCTATCCCCACCAAAGAGTCTCATGAGATTATCTTCTAAAGAAATATAAAACTGAGAGGAACCAGGATCACCTTGTCTTCCTGAACGACCTCTTAGTTGGTTGTCGATTCTCCTGGATTCATGACGCTCAGTACCGATTACATGAAGCCCGCCGGCGTTCTTCACTTCCTCGGCCTCTTTAGGATTGGGAGGATTGCCACCCAAAACAATATCGGTACCCCTGCCGGCCATATTTGTGGCTATTGTCACCGCTCCTTTTCTGCCCGCCTGAGCCACGATATGCGCTTCTCGTTCGTGATATTTGGCATTTAAAACTTCGTGTTCTATTCCTCTTCTTCTAAGCATTTTGTTTAACCGTTCGGATTTTTCAACAGAGATTGTGCCAACGAGAACAGGTTGCCCTTTTTTGGAACATTCAATTATATCCTCAACAATGGCCTGAAATTTTGCTTCTTCTGTTTTATAGATAACATCCGGTGCGATTTTTCTTATAAGTGGTTTATTGGTGGGTATTATCACCGTTTCTAATTTATAAATATGAATAAATTCGTCTGCTTCAGTTGCCGCAGTTCCGGTCATGCCCGCAAGCTTCTCATACATTCTAAAATAATTTTGTAAAGTGATGGTAGCCAACGTTTGATTTTCCTGTCTTATATGAACGCCTTCTTTCGCTTCAATTGCTTCATGGAGACCCTCGCTATATCTTCTCCCGGGCATAAGACGGCCGGTAAAATCATCAACTATTACTACCTGGCCATCTTTTACGAGATAATCCACATCTTTCTTAAAGAGCGAATGAGCCTTCATGCTTTGCTTGTAACGACTCTGCCATTCAAGCATTTCCACACCGTAAGCTGACTGTTCCGGATCACTTAAATCATCAACACTAACATCGAGAGCTCTGGCTATTTTCGAATCTCCCCGAGGCGTTATCTTTAAAGTATTTTCTTTCTCGTTAGCGATAAAATCATAGTTTTCCTCGTTATAATTGAGCTCCTCGACATCCTTGCTCTCTTCTGCAATTGTCAACCATTTCATGCGACGGACATCCTGCTCAACTTTTTTACATATACTGCTTCTATCTTCCGCAGGCCCCGATATTATAAGAGGAGTTCTTGCTTCATCAATAAGAATGCTATCTACCTCATCGATGATGGCATAATTATGATCCCGCTGAGATACCTGCTCAAGACTTAAAGCCATATTATCTCGAAGATAGTCAAAACCAAATTCATTGTTAGTACCATACGTAACATCCGCCATATATGCTTCACGTCTGTTTATTGGGCGAAGATGTTGTAGACTCTCGTCTTCAACTTCATAATTTGGGTCATAAATATAGGCGGTATCATGCTGTATTATGCTTGTTGATAATCCTAGAAAATGATAGATAGGGCCCATCCACTGCGCGTCACGCTTTGCGAGATAGTCATTTACCGTAACAACATGAACCCCCTTTTCTTCAAGGGTATTAAGATAAACGGGCAGCGTTGCCACTAAAGTTTTTCCTTCACCCGTTGCCATTTCAGTAATTTTCCCTTCGTAAAGAACTACTCCACCCATAATTTGCACATCAAAATGACGCATTTTTAATTTGCGCTTGGCAACCTCTCTGACTACAGCAAAAGCTTCGGGCAGAATATCATCCAAACTCTCCCCTGCGCCAAGTCGTCTTTTAAATTCATCTGTTTTTTTTCTTAATTCTTCATCAGAAAGAGCACTAATTTTTGGCTCTAAATCATTAACTTTTTGAACCTTTTCCTGCAATTTTCTTAATTTTTTACCTTCACCTGCACTAAGAACTTTTCCTAATAAATTAAACACTTTTCACCTCTTACTTAAATAATATAAATTTTTAAACAACTTATGTATTTTATCACGCGAAGGAAGGGTAGTCGATGGTTATCAGCTACCAGCACTCAGCTTCCAGTTGCCAGCCGTCAGCCTCCAGGAAAACCATTAGCCTCTAGCCTTTAGTAAAATCAAAAGAACTTTTTATTGATTTTGATTTTTAAAATCCGGGTGGGTCGTTTGTAGGCAGTCTCCTGAACAACCATTATTTTGAAGCCGCTATGATTAAAAATGAGATTGCCACGCTCTGCTCGCAATGACTTCGTTCTTTCTCTTCATTGCAAAAAATTTAACTGTAGTAATGCTATGAGATTTCTTCACCTCGCAATGACAGAGAAGCAAGAACCTATTTCACAATCAAACTCTTACCTATCATCTCAACTGGCTGGGAAATTTCCAATATCTCAAGCATAGTTGGAGCAATATCAGCAAGTATTCCGCTATTCCTTAAAGAAACTTTTTTATCTGTCACATAAATTAACGGCACCGGATTGGTAGTGTGAGCCGTGAATACCCCGCCCGTATCTTCATCTATCATCTTATCCGCATTTCCGTGATCGGCAGTAATAAGACACTCTCCACCTTTTGAACAAATATGCTCAACAACTTTACAGATACATTTATCAACTACTTCAACAGCTTTTACCGCCGCCTCAAAAACACCCGTATGACCAACCATATCAGGATTTGCATAATTTAAGATAATTACGTCAAAAATATCTTTATTGATTTCTTTAATTACCGCATCTGTTACCTCATAAGCACTCATTTCCGGCTTTAAATCGTAGGTGGCCACTTTTGGGGATGGTATCAATACACGTTCCTCGCCATTTTTGGGTTTTTCTTCTCCTCCATTAAAAAAGAATGTAACGTGGGCATATTTTTCCGTTTCCGCTATGTGAAGCTGTTTTAAGCCTTGCTGAGCTAAAACATCTGACAAAGTATTGTTCAACTTAAGTGGAGGAAAGGCAGCAGGTGCATCGAAGCTTGCGTCATATTCAGTCATACAAACAAAGAAAACTCTTGGCGGATTTTTACCCTTGTCAAACTCCCTAAAATCCGGCTCGATAAAAGCGCGAGTAATTTGTCTGGTTCTGTCTGAGCGAAAATTAAAAAAGATAACAGAATCATTATCTTTCACAAGACCAGATGCAAGGTCGAGGGACGACTGAATTACCGTAGGCTTTACAAATTCGTCAACTACGCCTTGCTCGTAAGATTGCTTAACTGCTTCTTCAGGGGTTTGAGCAATCTTACCCTTTCCGTAAACCATCGCGTCATAGGCAAGTTTTGTCCTGTCCCACCTTCTGTCTCTATCCATACCGTAGTACCGTCCGGAAATGGACGCAATTCTTCCTATCCCAATTTCTGAAATTTTATCTTCAAGCTCCTTTATATATTTTAAGGCGCTTTGGGGAGGCACGTCTCGTCCATCTAAAAAAAGATGTAAAAAACCATTCTCTAAACCCTTTTTTTTCATTAATTCAAGCAAAGCATAAATGTGAGTGTTGTGGCTATGAACTCCCCCGTCTGATAAAAGACCCATCAAATGAAGAGAAGATGAATTTTTCTTTACATTATTTATAGCTGCTAAAAAAACATCATTGGAAAAAAATGTTTTATCTTTTATAGCGCGACTTATCCGAGTATAGTCTTGATATACAACTCTTCCTGCTCCTATGTTAAGATGACCGACTTCTGAGTTACCCATTTGCCCTTCGGGCAAGCCCACGTCTTCACCGGAGGCTTCAAGAGTAGTATGAGAATAATGCGATAAATATCCATCCATGTTTGGTGTTCTTGCAACTGCAATCGCATTTCCTTTTACAGGTTTACCGATACCCCAACCATCAAGAATTATCAAAGCTAAAGGCTTCGGCCGAGATTTTGTAGAATTTTTCTTCATATTATCTATGCCTCAACATTTATATTTCACAATTTTTGCGAAATTTTCCGCGTTGAGACTTGCTCCTCCAACCAACGCGCCATCAATGTCCGGTTCATCCATAAGTTCAGCAATATTCCCGGGCTTAACACTGCCCCCGTAGAGGATACGAGTTATCAATGCAATTTCCGGATTATATAAAGAACCAACCAAAGCTCTTATAGTCCTTATAACATCGTTAGCTTGCTCCGGGGTAGCCGTAAGTCCTGTGCCAATTGCCCATACGGGTTCATATGCAATAATTACGTTTTCCATCTCTTCGGGTGATATATCAGCCAAACCTTCAAAAATCTGTTCTTTAATGATATCAAACGTTTCTTCTTCTTCTCTTTCATCTAAAGTTTCTCCGACGCAAAGAATTGGCTTCATGTCATGAGCGAGAACCGCTTTTAATTTTTTATTTACCATCTCATTAGTCTCTTCAAATGTATGCCGACGCTCCGAATGGCCAACAATCACGTAGTCCACCCTCAAGTCCTTCAACATCACCGGAGAAATCTCACCGGTAAAAGCCCCTTCTTTTTCCCAATAAACATTTTGAGCACCTAACCCAATGTTAAGTTTATCTACTTCAATTACAGTTGAAACACTCTTTAATGCAATATAAGGCGGGCAAACAACTACATCAACATCCTTTATATCATTCACCAATTCAGCTAAATCTTGCACAAGAAAAACAGCCTGTCCCGCTGTTTTGTGCATCTTCCAGTTCCCGGCAATCATTGGTTTTCGCATTTTTAAACTCCTCCAGTCTCGGCTTTTTAGATTATTTAATTTCTGCTATTTATCAAGCAAAGCTTCCGCTCCGGGGAGTGGAGTTCCTTCTAAAAACTTTAAAGAAGCTCCTCCGCCAGTTGAAATAAAAGAAACCCTATTTTCAAGACCATATTTTCTCAAAGCAGCATCCGAATCTCCCCCACCCACAATTGTTGTAGCTTGAGAGTTAGCAATGGCAGTGGCAATAGCTTTCGTCCCTTGAGAAAATTGTTCTATCTCAAAAACTCCCATCGGACCATTCCAAAAGATGGTTTTAGCTTTACTCAATATATCTTCATAAGTCCTTATGGTTTTTGGTCCAATATCTAATCCCATCAATTTATCCGGGATATTCTCTACAGGAACAATTTTATATTCAGCATCCTCAGCAATTGTCTTAGCAACGACAACATCAACCGGCAATAATAAACCCACGCCATTTTCCTTGGCCTTCTTAAGCATCTTTAAAGAATGTTCTGTCTCGTCATTTTGACAAATCGAGCCGCCGATATTTGCCCCTTTAGCTTTCAAAAAGGTGAAACACATGCCTCCACCGGTGAGAATAACATCAACTATATCTAAAAACTTTTCGATTACTTTAATTTTGTCTGAAACTTTATTCCCCCCAAGAACTGCGACAAAGGGTTTATCCGGATTTTTAAAAAGTTTGCTTAATTCATTAATTTCTTTTTCTAATAAAAATCCTCCGTAAGCCGGGAGATAATTTGTAATGCCAACTGTTGACGCGTGATTTCTGTGAGCTGTTCCAAAAGCATCATTTACATAAATATCAGCAAGTAATGCTAATTGTTTGGCAAATTCAGGATCATTTTTCTTTTCTCCGGGATTAAAACGAACGTTCTCGAGCAACAAAACGTCACCAGTTTTAAGCCGGCTTACTGCAGCTTTAACTTCATCAGTAACGGTTTTATCCACCTTTTGAACTTGTTTCCCTAAAAGATTCGAAAGACACCGGGCAACAGGGTCCATCCTCACAGCATCATCAACTTTTCCATCGGGCCTTCCCAGGTGTGATATTAAAATTATTTTAGCTTCTCTTTCAACTAAATAATTTATCGTCGGCAAAACCGCCCTTATCCGGGTACTATCAGCAACTTCTCTTTCCTTGGTAAGAGGAACGTTAAAATCGACCCTTACTAACACTCGTTTTCCCGTTACGTCAACATCACGAATTGTCTTCTTGCTAAACATGAAACCCCCATCATGGTTTTAAATTTTTAGCGCCGCGTTCTTTCTAACTTGTAATATATTTAACTAAATCAACCAATCTACAAGAATAGCCCATCTCGTTATCATACCAAGAAATAACTTTTACTGTTTTACCGTTTGCCATTGTTGAAAGTCCATCAACAGTAGAAGAGTAAGGGTTTCCAATTATGTCAACCGAAACTATAGGATCCTCTGTGTAATCTAAAATGCCCTCAAACCTACCCGTATCAGCTGCATTTTTTAACACTTCATTTACTTCCTTAGCCGTTACTTCTTTCTCAAGCTCAACAACTAAATCGACTAAAGAACCATCTGGAACAGGAACTCTTACTGCCATTCCGTCCAATTTGCCCTTAAGTTCCGGTATAACTTCTCCAATAGCTTTTGCTGCTCCCGTGCTAGTTGGTATCATAGATAAAGCAGCTGCTCTCGACCGCCGCAAATCTTTATGAACTAAATCAAGAATCTTTTGGTCATTGGTATAAGCATGAATAGTAGTCATAAAACCTTTAACTATTCCGAAATTATCTAAAAGAACTTTAGCAACAGGCCCCAAACAATTTGTGGTACATGAAGCATTGGAAATTATATGGTGATTGTTTGGATCGTATTTATCTTCATTCACGCCCAACACTATGGTAATATCGGGATTTTTTGCGGGAGCGCTGATAATAACTTTCTTTGCCCCTGCAGATAAATGTTTTGACGCACCATCCCTGTCTCTAAATATCCCCGTAGACTCGATTACAACATCGACTCCCAGTTTTCCCCAAGGGAGAGCCGCGGGATCTCTTTCGGATAGCACTTTTATCTTTTTACCATCAACAACCATAACATCATCAATAGCTTCAACCTCAGCATCAAAAATTCCAAATACTGAATCATAAGTAAGCAAATGGGCCAGTATTTTTGTGTCAGCTAAATCATTAACAGCCACAATTTCAATATCTTCATCGCCAAATGCATCTCTAAATACATTTCTCCCTATCCTTCCGAAACCATTAATACCAACTTTAACGCTCATCAGAAAACCTCCTCTTAGTAGATACTTATATATATGTTTTATTTCCCCAACTTTTTAGCTAATTTTTTTATACGCCTTATTCGACTATAAACCGCGGACTTGCTAAGTGGCGGCTCACATGACTCACCCAACTCTCTAAGGTTAGCTTGCGGAAATAGAAGCCTTTTGCGTGCAATCTCATTAAGTGCAAGGGGCAAGCGCGATAAACCCACCTCCTCATCTAAAAAAGCTATATCTTCAAGTTGTAAAAGAGCAGCTTTAACTGTTTTATCCAAATTGGCAGTATCACAGTTTACCAAACGGTTAACCTCATTGCGCATATCTTTTACTATTCTTAAGTCTTCAAGATTTAAAAGCGTCTGATGAGCCCCCACAATGGCCAAAAGATTTACAATCCCTTGCCCTTCTTTTATATAAATAACATAGTTTTTCTTTCGAAAACTAAGCTTTGCATTAAGCTCAAACCTTTTAAACAACGAAAGCAAATCGTAAGCAAGCTGCTCATTGTCTGTATTAAGCTCAAAATGATACCCTTTTATAGGGTCGCTCATCGATCCACCGCCCAAGAAAGCACCGCGTAAATATGAGACGGCGCAACAATCTTTTCTTACAATTCTCGGAATAATTCCGGAATTTATAATCATTTTATCATCTAAAATTCCCAATTCATTCAACGCCTGATTTAAACTGGGTTGAGATGGAACATAAACAACATAATTATTCATTTTTCGAAGATAAGAACGTCTAACCACCACTTCGTGCTCAAGAGCAAATAGCTCAGATAACAATCTTACTGTTTCACGAGCTACAGCCGCATTTTCTGTGGAAGTATGAATTGCAAACTTGCCCTTACCTAAGATGTGAAAAGAACCATCTAATTTAAGAAGAGCTGATAATTCAGCTTTTTTGCAACAATCGTTTATTAAACGAACTCTCGTCAATTCATTTTTAATCTGCGCCGAAAAAGACATAACAAAAACCTCAAACCATCACTTATTTATATGTCAAATCATTGCACATATTGTTTTCTATATCAGAGCTCTTAATACTTGGCTCAATTTATAAGAGTCATGGTGCCCAACAAAAGAAGTGTCTGCAACATCTTCAAGCAAAGGTTTTGTTCCAAGCTCGAAAACACGCTTTTCATCTATTTTAACTGGTGCTAATTCATGTTCAATTAGACCATCAAAATTAGAATTTATAACCATTGTATTCACAAAGTTTTTTGAAACATGGCGCGAAACAGCTTCTAAGTGGTCTGCTGCAGAATAGTTGTCAGTTTCACCCGGCTGTGTTGTTATATTGCAAATAAAAACCTTCATAGCTTTTGAATTAAACAAAGCGTCTTTAATTCCTTTAACCAATAAATTTGGAATAATACTGGTAAAAAGACTACCAGGACCTAGAATAATTTGATCGGCGGCCTCTATGGCTTTAACCGCCTCCGGATAAGCTTCTGCCTCCTCGGGTTTGATTCGAACATTCTTTATACCGCCCCAATTTTTGGGTTCAGTTATTCTTGATTGACCTTCTATAAGGCCACCATTTTTAGTTTTAGCAAACAAAACAATATCTTCTGTTGATGAAGGTAAAACTCTCCCTTCAATCTTCAGAAGATTGCCTGATTCACGTATAGCTTCAACAAAATCACCTTTCATATCAGTCAAGGCAGCTAAAATTAAATTGCCTAAACTGTGACCCGCGAGTTCTCCTTTTTTAAAACGATACTGAAAAATATCGCCCACAATCGAATTAGAATTTGAAAGCGCCATTAAACAATTCCGTATATCTCCCGGAGGAAGAATGCCAAGCTCTTTCCGAATTCTACCCGAACTTCCCCCATCATCCGCAACGGTTACTATAGCCGTAATATCATTAGCATAAATTTTAAGGCTCTTAAGGATATTAGGAAGACCCGTGCCTCCTCCAATTGCCACTACAGATATTCCCTTTTCTTTTTTCGAACAAATCATTCTGCTTCAAAATCCCTTCCAATGTCTCTGTGCCTAAGAGTGACATTGTAGTTTTTTTCCTCCAAGAAATTTTTTGTCTTTTCAGCCAGCGTTACCGAACGGTGAGTTCCGCCCGTGCAACCCAAGGCAATAACTAAATGAGTCTTACCTTCGGCTATGTAATAAGGCATTACAAATGCCAAAAGACTAAAAAACTTTTTCATGAAAACCTTAGTTTCCTTGCGGTTTAAAATAAAATCTTTTACCGCTTTTTCTTGGCCGGTATGAGATCTAAGTTCATCAATATAATGGGGATTCGGTAAAAATCTCACATCAAAAACTAAGTCCGCGTCTAACGGTACCCCATACTTATAGCCAAAAGAAATTACCGTAGTTAGGATGCCTTTTTTCTTTCCCTTCCCAAGAAAAGACGAGCGAATTTTATCCTTTAATTCATGCGCTTCAATATTTGTAGTATTTATAACCATATCAGCCCGGCCTTTTAAACCTTCAAGGATGTTTTTTTCTCGTTCAATCCCATCAATAATCTGACCACTCAAAGAAAGAGGATGACGCCGGCGAGTCTTTTTAAAACGTTTTATGATTTCCTCGTTTGAGGCCTCTAAAAAGAGTATCTGATAATTTATTCCTTTAGTTTTCAATTCCTTTAAGGCAGCGGAAAGAGTGTCAAAAAACTTTCCGCCACGAACATCTATGACCAAGGCGACTTTATCTATTTTGCTACCCGGCAATGAACAAAGTTCAACCATCTTCATAATTAAACTTGGAGGCAAATTATCTATGCAAAAATATCCCATATCTTCAAAACAGCGAATCGCTTCAGATTTTCCCGCGCCCGATAAACCTGTGATAATAGTAAACTCCAAATCTTTCATCAAATATCTCCCTTTAACTTCAATTGACTTTGAGATAATACTAACTGATTGCCTTAGATGCAATAGCACTCACAACACTGATTAAAAAAGCTCCAAGAAACGCCGAGAAGAAATCCATTATTTGAAAGCCCGGAATAACCCAAGCAACAATTACAAGCATGAAAGCATTTATTACAAATGTAAACAACCCCAAGGTAAGAATATTTATTGGTAAAGTTAATGTCTTTAAAATAGGACCAAGCACTGCATTTACAACACCAAGGATAAATGCCGCAATTAAAGCCGTTAAAAATCCTTCAAAAGTTAAACCTTCAGAAATAACTATTCCCGGTAAAATATAAGCAACTGCTAAAATTGTTAAAGCCATAATAATCAATCTTGTAAGAAATTTCATAATTCCCCTTTCAGCAAATAGTTAATCTGTTTAATTAAAAATTAAAATATAAAAATGCCGTGCCCGCCGGCAGGCAGGTCGTTCGCAATGACCAATTCATCTCTCGCTTCTCGTCTCCATGCTTTCCGCTCTAAACTCCATGCTCTAAGCTCTATGCTCTCCGCTTTTAACTATCCACTATCAGCTTTGTTGACTTTTGACTTCCCCTTTTACCCTATACCCTCACTTTTTCTCTACTCATATTTTGTTTTTCCTGAAGACTGGCGACTGGTAGCTGAAAGCTGAATTCCTTTTCACTTTAAACTTTTAATTCTCGATTCTCAACCCTTCCAGCTTAAGTAGTTTCCTTTTCCAACCTTCTTTTCCACTCCATCCTCCAATTTTTCCATCATTTTTAACTATCCTGTGGCATGGAATTACTATAGGAATAGGATTTTTTGCCAAGACATTTCCAACTGCCCGATATGCCCCGGATTTATCAATCTTATCAGCCACCCATTTATAGCTCCTTAACTCACCGTATGGAATAGAAGATACAGTATTATAAACTTTCCTTTCAAATTCCGAAAACCCTCTTAAATCCAACACATAATTAAATTTAATTTTTTGTCCCTCAAAATAATTTAGTAAAGACCGAATTAAACAATTTTTCTCATTGGAAAAACCAACAACTTTACATTTAGAAAAACCGGAAAATTTCTTGCGGAATTCAAGTTCAAACTCTTCTTTTTTAGAGTAAGGAAGAATGAGATTAGTCAATCCCTTATCGCTAAATACCAGGGCACCCCTACCTTGCAAAACTTCATAATAAACAAGTGAAAAGTTATGCGATTTCATAAAGCTCCCAACCATTATGAAAATAATCAAAGACTTTTTGCACCATGTTGACCGACAAAACTTCTTTAATTTTGAAAATAAGAGTGTGCCTTTTTCTTTAAAGAATGTGCCTCACTAATATAAATGAGGTAATTTTTTGTATTTTTAAAAAGGTAAACGCCGGGCTTATCAAGTATAATTTTTAGCTATTTTTTGAAAGTAACTGAAAAGCTCATTTTTATAAAATTATAATACAGCAAAGCATGTTCAAACTCTTGGAATTAATAAAGAAAGCTTGTTTAAAATGAGCAAAATGCCAAACACTATTAAAATTCCACCACTTGCAATCTTTATATAAGGAAACGCTCCTTTAATCCTCTTAAAGAATTTTAAAAACTGATTTATACTCAAACCCACAATTAAAAACGGCAATCCAAAACCTAGCGAGTATGTAGCCAGAAGCAGCATTCCGGAATAAACCGAATCCGAGACGCTTGCCACAAGGAGAACAGAGCCCAAAATGGGCCCCACGCATGGTGTCCAGCCAATGGCGAAAGCCATACCCATAATAAAAGGCCCGATAAAACTGCTTCTCTTCTTCATTTGTGCTCTTTTTTCTTGCTCCAAAAACCTTATTTTAATTAGACCGATTAGATGAAGACCGAATACGCTTATTGCAATTCCGGCAATTATCATAAGGATTCGACGATAAGTTTGAAGAAATCCGCCGATAACACTGGCAGTAGCTCCCATTAAAGTAAAGACAAAAGTAAAACCCAAAACGAAAAGCAAGACACGAACAAATATGAACCCAAAACTTGTGCCATTTTTCTCAGTTAAAGCCTGAAAAGATATGCCCGTTATATAAGATATATAACCAGGGATAAGGGGAAGAACACACGGAGAGAAAAAAGTTAAAACACCCGCAAAAAATGCCGGTAAGAGAGAGACTGATTTCATCGACTTCACCCCTTTTTTATAAAATTATAACATCAGACCTTACTGAAAAATCTAAATTTCTTAAAATAACGATTTGAATTTAAAATAATCATAGAAAATTTTTTAATGGGCAAAGGATAGTTAAAATATTGAAAAACCTGACCCTACTCTCTCAGCTATGACTGTCTTCTTCTGAGATTGCCACGCTCCCCTTGCCGTGCCTGCCGGCAGGCACGGCAATTTCCAATTCTTCTACACCCGTTGCCCTTTACTTTTTACCTTTTTATCAATCTCTACCTAATCTCTCTACTTAATTTTTACTGAGTGCTGATATTGAAATTCATTGAAATTTGCTGTAATACAATTGTAATTTATAGTAATTCATTGTAATTTCCACTTAATCTCCACTTAATTTCTATTTAATTTCTATTTAATCCTTACTTTACCCTTTACCCTATACCTATCAGTCGAAAGTCTCTTAGTGAAGAGTTGGTAGTTTGTTGGCCAGATTGCTGTTTTTACCATACTCCATACTCTATATTCCATCAGCCCATCAGTCGATAGTCTCTTAGTCGGGAGTTGGGAGTTTGTTTGTTTTTGCTCTCACTTTCTGCCATAAGCCATAAGCTATTCGCCATCTGGCCCTCCAGAGGCGGGCAGGCATCTACTACCTAACAATCTTCGCGATATCAATCTCTAAAATATCTTCCGCTCCACGCTCTTTAAGCTCAGGAATTAGTATATTTACACCAGCTTTATCTACAACGGTCGTAACTTCTAAATAGTCCGAGTTGTAAAGTTGATTTACGGTCGGTCTCTTCATGGCGGGCAAAGCTTCAATAACACCCTCTAAATTATCTTTGGAAACATTCATACTCAGCAAAACTCTGCCCCTGGCCTCTAAAACACCTAGAAGAAGGATTCTAATTTCCTCTATGGCCTTTCTTTTTTCCTTGTTTTCCCAGGAATCTTTGTTTGCTATAAGCTTCGTACTGGACTCCATAATCGTACCAATTATCTTCAGTTGATTTCTGCGCAATGTTTCTCCTGTTTCCGTTAAATCCACAATGACATCCATAATTTCGGGTATCTTTGCTTCGGTTGCTCCGTATGAGTAGTAAACCTTAACGGGGATACCAAGCTTATCAAAATATTTTTTAGTGATGTTGGGAAATTCCGTTGTTACCCGGCTCCCGGTTGGAATATCCTCCGGCTTTTCAATTGAAGAATTGTCCGGTACGGCAATAACCATCCTCATTTTGCCGGTCCCCGTTTTGGCATAGGGCATATCGGCAATCTCAACAACATCCGCTCCTGATTCCACGATGCAATCTTTCCCCGATATTCCTAAATCAAAATAGCCCTCTTC